>PLTJ01000364.1:0-1592 GCA_003164455.1 Acetobacteraceae bacterium | reverse complement strand
CGCCGCATCGTCGCCGCCACCGCCCTGTTGCAGGCCGGCTTTCCCCTGGTTTTCTATGCGCTTGCCGTCGGCCTGCCGTCCTGGCGGGCGCGGCGCCGCCGGGGACTGGCGCTGCAATGACCTTGCTCCTCGAAGGCGTGACCTTGCGTGCCGGCAACCGCGTGCTGGTGGCTGATCTGACCCTGCGCGTCGCGCCCGGCGCGGTGCTGACCGTGATGGGGCCAAGCGGCACCGGAAAATCGAGCCTCCTGGCCTGGGCCTGCGGCACCCTGCCGCCCGGGGTCACCGGCAGCGGCCGCGTGGCGGTGAATGGCGAGGACCTGACCGCCCTTCCCCCGCACCGGCGCCGGCTGGGCATCCTGTTCCAGGACGACCTGCTGTTCCCGCACATGAGCGTCGGCGGCAACCTGGCCTTCGGCCTCGACGCCGCCGTGCGCGGCCGCGCCGCCCGCCGCGCCGCCGTGGCCGCCGCGCTGGCCGAGGCGGAACTGCCAGGCTTGCAGGCCCGCGACCCAGCCACCCTCTCGGGCGGGCAGCGCGCCCGGATCGCGCTGATGCGGGTGCTGCTGTCGCGCCCGCGCGCGTTGCTGCTGGACGAACCCTTCGGCCGGCTCGACACGGCCCTGCGCGGGCGCATGCGGCACTTCGTCTTCGACGCCGCAAGGGCCCGCGGCCTGCCCGTGCTGCTGGTGACGCACGATGCCGAGGATCTGGCCGCTTCCGGCGGCCGCGTGGTGGAACTCGGCCGGGAAAATTGCCCGGCGGCTGCACAAACCGGTTTCATTCGTTTGTAGATTGCACAATCGGCGGGCAGCCATTGGCCGCCGGGTCGGCTGGCAACCGTTTCTGTCCACGTCCGAGGCGTTGGCACGGAATTTGGTAATGGTCCCTTGTCTCCGCCGAGGGAGCGGCGTGTCCACGTCCAGCGCGCGGTGGCCAAACACTATGGGGAATTGAGCCTGACATGAAACTGATCATGGCCATCATCAAGCCCTTCAAGCTCGACGACGTACGCGAGGCGCTGACGCCGCTGGGCGTGCAAGGACTGACCGTGTCCGAGGTCAAAGGCTTCGGCCGGCAGAAGGGACAAACCGAGATCTACCGCGGCGCCGAGTACCAGGTGAACTTCATCCCCAAGACGAAGATCGAGGTGGTGGTGCCGGCCAGCCTCGCCGAGCAGGTCATCGAGGCAATTGTCGGCGCGGCCCACACCGGCAAGATCGGCGACGGCAAGATTTTCGTTCTCGATGTCGGACGCGTGGTGCGCATCCGCACCGGCGAGACCGATGCCGACGCGCTCTGAGCACACCACAACAAAAGGTTCCTGACCCGATGAAAACGCTGCTGCGGCGCGCCGGCCTGGTGCTTCCGATGTTGCTGTGCGCGGTTCCGGCCTTCGCCGAGGACGCCGCCAAACTGGATTCCGGCGATACCGCCTGGATGCTCACCAGCACCGCCCTGGTGCTGATGATGACCGTCCCCGGCCTCGCCCTGTTCTACAGCGGCATGGTGCGCAAGAAGAACGTCCTCGCCACCATGATGCAGTCCTTCATCATCACCTGCCTCGTCACCGTGGTCTGGATGGTCGCCGG
>PLTJ01000411.1 GCA_003164455.1 Acetobacteraceae bacterium | reverse complement strand
GGGTCGGGATGGAACTGGTCGCGGATGAAGATGAGCACGAACCCGATCGCGTACAGGTCCCATGCCTCCACCAGGATGGAGGCCAGCATCAACCAACCGACACGGTCGCCCTTGGGACTGTAGTTGACCACAAGGTGGCGGACGGCACGATCCATGGCCTCCCGCTGCGCTATCGTTTGTGACACGGACGTCTCTCCCAACAGTTGTTGCCCGGGATTTTCCGGCCTGTCTGTGATGCGGTCAGGATCGCGCATTCCTGACGACCGCGCAACATCCGTCATGGCCTGAAACGGCACCTGAACCGCCGGCGTCATCGGGCTTGACGGCACCCCCGGGATCAGTTATTTCGACATTCCACGAAAGGTCGGAATGATGTCGATGGACCCGGCACAGGCGATCGCGGCGCTCGGCGCGCTGGCGCACGAAACCCGGTTGGCGGCCTTCCGCCTGCTGGTTCAGCACGGCCCGGAGGGGCTGCCGGCCGGCGCCATCGCCGAAGCGCTCGGCCTGCCGCCTTCCTCGCTGACCTTCCACCTTCAGCACCTGACGCGCGCCGGCCTGATTACTCAGCGCCGCCTGTCGCGCCAGCTCATCTACGCCACCGATTTCGCCGTCATGAACGCGCTGCTGGCCTACCTGACCGAGAATTGCTGCGGCCGCGGCGTGCCGGCCAGCGGGATCTGCCGCCCCCCTGCCATCGAGGAGAGAGTGCCGTGACGGTCACCATCTACCACAACCCGGCCTGCGGCACGTCGCGCAACGTGCTCGGCCTGATCCGCAACAGCGGCGAGGAGCCGCGCGTGGTCGAATACCTGAAGACGCCGCCGGGACGCTCCGAACTGGTGGCGCTGATCCGCCGCATGGCTATCCCGGTGCGCGGCCTGCTGCGCCGCAAGGGCAGCCCGTATGACGCGCTCGGCCTGGATGCGCCGACATGGACCGACGACCAGCTGATCGACCTGATGCTGGCGCACCCGATCCTCATCAACCGGCCGATCGTCGTCACCCCGCTCGGCGTGCGGTTGTGTCGGCCGTCCGAGGCGGTGCTCGACATCCTGCCCGGCCGGCAGCACGGCGCCTTCGCCAAGGAGGACGGCGAAGCGGTCGTCGATGCCGCGGGCGACCGGGTCGCCGGGCGCGGCGCGCCATGAGTACCGGTCACGTGGCGCCGGCCGAAGCCGTTGCAAGACCGGTGGCGCTTGGCGGCTTCGAGCGGTTCCTGTCGGTCTGGGTGGCGCTGTGCATGGTTGCCGGCATCCTGCTCGGCCATGCGCTGCCCGGCGTCTTCGCCGCCATCGCCGCGGCCGAGGTGGCGCATGTCAACCTGCCCGTCGCCGCCCTGATCTGGCTGATGATCGTGCCCATGCTGCTGAAGATCGACCTCGGCGCCCTGGGCGAAGTGCGCGCGCACTGGCGCGGCATCGCCGTGACCGTGGGGATCAACTGGCTGGTCAAGCCGTTTTCCATGGCGCTGCTGGGCTGGCTGTTTATCGGCCACCTGTTCGCCCCGCTGCTGCCGGCCGGGCAGGGCGCCTCCTATATCGCCGGGCTCATTCTGCTCGCCGCAGCGCCCTGCACGGCCATGGTGTTCGTGTGGTCGAACCTGGTCGGCGGCGACCCGCAATTCACCCTCAGCCAGGTGGCACTGAACGACGTCATCATGGTCTTCGCCTTCGCCCCGCTGGTCGCCCTGCTGCTCGGGGTGGCGTCGATTGCCGTGCCCTGGACGACGCTCGTGCTCTCGGTCGGGCTCTATATCGTGGTGCCAGTGGTGGTGGCGCAGGCCTGGCGGCGGGCGCTGCTGGGCTCGGGCGGGCAGGGGGCGCTGCGCCGTACGCTGGCCGCCCTGCATCCGGTGTCCCTGCTGGCGCTGCTGGCCACCCTGGTGCTGCTGTTCGGCTTCCAGGGCGAGCGCATCCTGGCGCAGCCGCTGGTCATCCTGCTGCTGGCCGTGCCGATCGTCATCCAGGTCTATTTCAACGCCGGCCTGGCGTACTGGCTGAGCCGCCGCTTTGGGGTCGCCTGGTGCGTCGCCGCGCCGGCCGCCCTGATCGGTGCCTCGAACTTCTTCGAACTCGCCGTCGCCGCCGCGATCAGCCTGTTCGGCCTCAACTCGGGCGCGGCGCTGGCCACCGTGGTCGGCGTGCTGGTCGAGGTGCCGGTGATGCTGTCGGTGGTTCGCCTCGCGAGCGCGACGCGAACCTGGTACGAAACCCCGCATCGGGCGGGATAGGAGAAACACCATGGACGAAACCAAGATCAAGGAACTGGTGCGCGCCCGCTACGGCGGCATCGCCAAGGGTGAGCAGGCCAACTGCTGCGGCCCGGCCGGCTGCTGCGATGGTGGCGACGCCGGCGACGTCACGCGCATGGGCTACAGCGAGGCCGAGGCGCAGGCCGCCCCGGAGAGCGCCGATCTGAGTCTGGGCTGCGGCAACCCGCAGGCGATCGCCGCCATGCGACCGGGCGAGACCGTGCTCGACCTGGGCAGCGGCGCCGGCTTCGACTGCTTCCTCGCCGCTCGTCAGGTCGGCCCGACCGGGCACGTGATCGGCGTCGACATGACGCACGAGATGCTGGCCCGCGCCCGCGCCAACGCGGCACGCCTCGGCGCCGCCAACGTCGAGTTCCGCCTCGGCGAGATCGAGCACCTGCCGGTCGCCGACGCCACCGCCGACGTCATCATCTCCAACTGCGTGATCAACCTGGCGCCGGACAAGGCGCAGGTGTTCCGCGAGGCCTTCCGGGCGCTGAAGCCGGGTGGCCGGCTGGCCATCTCCGATGTGCTCAACACCGCCGAGATGCCGGCCGCGTTGCAGGCCGACCCCGATCTGATGTGCAAGTGCGCGACCGGCGCCGCGCCGGCCTCCCGCCTGCAGGCGTGGCTCGCGGCGGCTGGGTTCGTGGATATCCGGATCTCGGAAAAGCCCGAGAGCCGCGACATGATCGCCGCCTGGTCGCCCGGCAGCCATGTCGAGGACTACGTGGTGTCGGGTATCGTGGTGGCGCGCAAGCCGGCGTGACCCTGGGTAATCCGTCCGGCCGCCTCAGCGCGCTGTGGGGCGCGCTGCTGTCGCTGCTCATCCCCGGGCTCGGCCAGGTCTATGCCCGGCGCCTGCGCGCGGCCGTGCTGTATGCCGCCGCTGCCGTCGCCATTTCCGTGGCCTTCGTGGTGCAGCAACAGGCCGGCGACCGAGCCTCGCTCACGCCGGCGGCGCTGGCGGTGTTCCTGGCGCTCGCGCTCGCCACCCTGGGGCTGAACGGGGCCGCCGCGGTGCATGCCTATGTCGCCGTGCGCCGCGGTCGCGACCCCGCGCCGCCTGGGTGGCGCCGCTCCACCTGGGTCTGGGGCGTGGTGCTGGTGGGCATTACCGTGGGCTTCGAGGTGCTGCCCGGCGACCTTGGCTGGAACGCCTTCACGGTGCCGTCGGAATCCATGCTGCCCACCCTTGAGGTCGGCGACCGCTTCGTCACCGTCGATACCGGGCAGGCCCTCGCGGCGCTGGCCCCGGGCGATGTCATCGTCTTCCTGCTGCCGCGCGACCGCACCACGAACTACGTCAAGCGCCTGGTCGCCATGCCCGGACAGACCGTCGAGATGCGCCATGGCCGGCTGTGGATCGACGGACGCGAAGTGGCGCACGAGGATCTCGGCCCGGCCGGCCCCGACGTGCGGCGCTGGCGGCTGACCCTGCCGAACGGACGCAGCTACGTGGTGCTGAAAACGGCCGCCGGCAGCGTGCTGGACGATACCCCGGCCACCACGCTGGGCCCTGGCCACCTGTTCGTCATGGGTGACAACCTCGACAACAGCCTGGACAGCCGGGTGCCCTCGGCGGTCGGCCTGGTGCCACGCGACCTGGTAGTGGGGCGCGCCGCGGTGATCTTCTGGAGCCACGACGCCAGCCGCATCGGCACCGCCGTGCGA
Source organism: Acetobacteraceae bacterium (assembly GCA_003164455.1). Classification (GTDB taxonomy): domain Bacteria; phylum Pseudomonadota; class Alphaproteobacteria; order Acetobacterales; family Acetobacteraceae; genus Rhodovastum. The sequence continues at coordinate 3,566 of PLTJ01000411.1, read as the reverse complement.
TAGGGCAGGGGAAGGAAGGCCAGGGCGGAGCCCTGGCCTTCCTTTACCTAACCCTGTGCGTCCGGCGACAGCACGATGCAGGCGCCGTGGCCGTGGCCGAGTTTTTCGCAGGCCTGTATCGCGGCGTCGCGGGACAGGCCGGTCAGCCGGGCGCGGTACAGGGTGGCGCGGGCGGTGTGCACGGTGCCGACCGCCGGGCGGGCATGGCCGAGCAGGTCGTACGCCTGACTGCGCGCGGTATCGGCTGCCGTGCGGGCCTGGCTTTCGTTGCCGTAGGCGCCGACCTGGATGGCCCAGTTGCCTGCCGCCGAACCGGCGCCGACGCGTTGCACCGGCAGCGTGTCGGCCATCGCCCGGTTGATCAGGTGGAAACCGCCGTGCGGGGCGGTGGGGACGGGCGGCGGCACGGGCAGCTCAGACAGCGCCGCCGTCTGCACCGTGCGGTCCGTTGCCGGCGGGGTATAGCGGTTCTCGGCAAGGGCCACCGGGGCCGCACGGTGGCTCGGGTAACGCGGCCCAGGCGGAATATCCAACGGCAACCGGTTCATGGCGTAGGTGGCCGCTGGGGAGGGCTGGTTGGGTTCGACGCCGACGATGTGCGGGGCGATCTTGGCGACGTAGTGGCGGGTTTCGTCGGGCAGCGGGCGGTTGCGCGTCAGATAGTCGTCCAGCCGCTTCGGTCCGGCGTTGTAGGCGGCCAGGAAGCCCGGAAAGCCGTAGATGTTGTACATCTCGCGCAGATAGGCCGTGCCCGCCATGACGTTGTCGTGCGGGTCATAGGGGTCCTCGCCGAGCGAATAGCGGGAGCGCAGCTCGTCGTAGGTGTCCGGCATCACCTGCATCAGCCCCATCGCGCCCACTGGCGAGGTGTCCATGATCTTGCCACTGGATTCCGCCCGTATCACCTCGCGGACCCAGCGCTCGGGCACGTCGTAGCGCTGTGCCGCCTCGACGATGTAGGGCCCCCACGGGTCGGAGGCCGGCCCGGGCGGGGTGTAGTTGCGCCGGGCGTGCGCCTGGTACTGCGCCGCTTCCTGGCTGGCACTCAGCCGCGCGCCGTGGTTGGCGGCGCAGGCCGACAGCAGCGCCAGGATGGAGAGGCAGGCAAACACGCGCAACACCGGCACCCACGACAAGACAGGGTCGGGCTTCGTGCTGGAGCGGGACGGCATGTGGTCGCAGTCCTCCATCGTGACACGGCCGACAGGACGGCCGGTTTTGCAGGACCGCCTCGGCGGCCGTCGCATCGAACCCCTCCCAAGCGTGGTTACACCACATCCTTGAGGGGATTGGTCAGGATCACGACATAAGCCTCTAATCCAATTCGCTGTTAAAGGCAATACATCGCGCACACGAGGCAAAACATTGCGGTCCGGTCGCGGCGGTGGTGCGTTGCTCCGCCAGATCGTGCTAGCGGTTGCGTACGGCGCGACCGTGGCGATTCCGTGACGGCGGACGCGGCGGGGGAGAGAGGCACAGATGACGCGTTTCGCGCTGGCGCTGGCCGCCCTGCTCGGGGTTTCCGCCTGTGCGCCCGGCGGCACGACCAGCCCCTATCCAGGCGGCATCGGCGGTGCCGAGCGGGTCCGCTACGGCGTCATCGTTTCATGCCGGCCGATCGAGGCGACGGGCGCCGGCCGCGATGTGCGCGGCACCATCCTGGGCGCCGTTGGCGGGCCGGCCGGCAACGAGGCCGGGCAGGGGGCGAACGAGGCCATCTTCGAATTCATCCTCCGCGAGGACAACGGCCAGGCCCTTTCGGTGGTGCAGACCAACGCGGCCGGGCTGCGGCCTGGCGAGAGGGTCGTCCTGTCGATGGGCTCCTGGACGCGCCTGTAGCGGGCCGCCGACTGATGCCCGCGGGCCGGTTTCGGCGCTCATGCCACGACGCAAACGGACCGTTGGGTTGCAGCAGCCGGGCGGATCGGCTATCGCCCCGCCACTCATGACGGTCGCCCTCCGACATGGCGCAGGCCGGGCCAGTACCCTGGACCTCACGCCGGACCCCTCCTTCGCCGCGCGCCAGCGCATGGAGATCCGTGATCTGGCGGACGCCGCGCGGCTGTGGCGGCTATGCTGGACGCTGGCCTGGCTGGACATCCGGCTGCGCTACCGCGGTTCCATGCTCGGCCCGTTCTGGCTGACCCTGTCCACCGCCGCCATGGTCGGCTCGATGGGCGTGGTCTACGCCTTCCTGTTCCACATGAATTCGCGCGAGTATCTGCCCTTCCTGGCATTGTCGCTGGTGCTGTGGGGATACCTCGGCTCGCTGGTGACCGAGGGCTGCCTGACCTACACCGCCGTCGAGGGCATGATCCGCTCGATGCGCATGCCATACTCGCTCTATGCGGCGCGTGTCGTGATGCGCAACATGCTGGTGCTGGCGCACAACATCCTGGTGATCGTGGTCGTCTATGTGACGCTGCGGGTGTGGCCGGGTGCCACCGCGTTGCTGGCGCTGCCCGGCGTGGTGTTGTGGCTGGCCGACAGCCTCGCGGTCTGCGTGCTGCTCGGCTCGCTCTGCGCCCGTTTCCGCGATATCCCGCCGATCGTCGGCAGCATCATGCAGATGGCGTTCTTCATCAGCGGGGTGATCTGGAAGCCCAGCCAGCTCGGCCCGCAGGAATGGCTGCTGAATTTCAACCCGTTCTTCTCGCTGCTGGAGGTCGTGCGCGCACCCTTGCTGGGCGAGGTTCCCTCGACGTTCGTCTGGGTGTCGGCCCTGCTCTATTCCGCCGCGCTGTGCGGTGCCAGTTGGATGCTGTTCGCGCGGGTGCGCAACCGCGTCGCGTTCTGGGTCTAGCCGCATGGACGCCGCCATCACCGCCGAGCACGTCAGCGTCGATTTCCCGCTCTACCACGGCAACGCGCGCAGCCTGAAACGGGCGCTGCTCGGCACCGTTACCGGCCGGGTGGCGGCGGACACCAAGCGCCGCGTGGTGGTGCAGGCCCTGCGCGACATCAACTTCCAGCTGCGCCCGGGCGACCGGCTGGGCCTGATCGGCGGCAACGGCGCCGGCAANNCTCGTGCAGGGCAGCCTGAACGCGCTGCTCGACCCGAATCTGGGCATGAACGTCGATCTCACCGGCCGCGAGAACATCATGCTGCGCGGGCTCTACAACGGCCTGAAGCTGGCTGCCATCCGCCGGCTGGAGGAGGACGTCGCCGCCTTCGCCGAACTCGACGAGTTCCTCGACTTGCCGGTGCGGGTCTACAGTTCCGGCATGGTGGTGCGGCTGGCATTCGCGCTCGCCACCGCCATCCGCCCGCAGGTGCTGCTGATGGATGAATGGTTCCTGGCCGGCGACGCCGTGTTCATGGAGCGGGCGCGGGTGCGGCTGGAGGACATGGTGCGCGGCGCCGACATCCTGGTGCTGTCCACGCATGTCGTCGAGGTGGTGATGAGTTGGTGCACCCGGGTGATCTGGCTCGACAAGGGACGTGTGCGCGAGGACGGACCGGCCGAGCGGGTGCTGGAAGCCTATCTCGGCCACCCGGTCAGCCGGACCGCTTAGGCGTCGCCTCAGAACGACAGGACGAAATCGGTGGCGATGGTGAAGCTGCC
>PLTJ01000274.1 GCA_003164455.1 Acetobacteraceae bacterium | reverse complement strand
TCGGCGCCCTTGGTGAAGATGCCACCGCCGAGCCGGGCGAAGATGGAGATCAGCGAGCCGCCGAAGGACAGCGCGACCATCGCCTCCATCACCGCGTTCATCTCAGTGCCGATGAGACGGAGGAAACCGTAGTAGAGCACCACCCCGAGCAGCCCCAGCCCGACCACCAGCAGGCCGGTGATAGCGCCCGACTTGAAGGCAAGCTCCAGCCCTGCCGCCAGCCCGGTACGCGAGGCCTGCGCCGTGCGCACGTTGGCGCGCACCGACACGTTCATGCCCACATAACCGGCTGCGCCAGACAGCACCGCGCCGATCAGGAAGCCGATACCGACCTTGATGCCCAGCGTCGCCGACAGCAGGATCAGGATGACGATCCCGACGATCCCGATCGCGGTGTACTGACGGTTCAGGTAGGCGCGGGCGCCTTCCTGCACGGCGGCGGAGATCTCCTGCATGCGCGAGGAGCCCGCGTCGGCGGCCAAGACCTGCTTGCTGGTGATGTACCCGTAGTACAGCGCCAACAGCCCGCAGACGATGACCAGAGGGTAGGCGAAAATCATCAGGCGCATCTCCTTAATATTGGCCGCCCGGAACGAAGACGCCTACGGCCGCACGAGGCGGCCCCGAGGCCACTTCGGTCGCGGGATATGACAGATGATCCATGCGTAGGCAACCGAACCACTAAAAACAAGACCACGGGCACTGCCTCTGGCCCCGTTAGGGGCAGTACCCCTGAAATCCGTCACTTGACAGGAGTCCAGGGGGCAGAGAGCCCCCTGACCTTCCTTTACGAACGTTCCATCATGCGTTCCAGCCGGCGATCGTGGCCAACCAGCACCAGCGCGATGGCGGAAATGACCGGCGCCACTGCCAAGCAAAGCAGCCCGAGATTAGTGCTGCCGGTCGCATCCTTCACCAGACCGTATACCGACGGCCCAAGCCACCCGCCCAAATTGCCGATCGCGTTGATCATGGCCAAGCCACCCGCTGCGGCGACGCCGGTCAGCATGGCACTGGGGATCGACCAGAAGAGCGGCGAGATGCACTGCTGACCCATCACCGCGAGACAAAGCGCGACCATCGTTATGTACGGGTGGTCGAGGCCGATGACGATGCAGACAGCTAGTCCAAACGAGCATAGCAGGCACGAGCCAGCCACATGCCAGGTGCGCTCGCCAGTGAGGTCTGAATGGTAGCCCACGGCAATCATCGTCACGAAAGCGCACAGGTAGGGTAGCGCGGCGGCCAGCCCGATCCAGTTGGTGGATACGCCGAGACCCTTGACGATCAGCGGCAGGAAGAACACCAGCCCGTAGCCCGCCACGTTCTGGCCGAAATAGGCCACCGTCAGCAGCCAGATCTTCGGGTTAGTGAAGGCTTGGCCGAGTGAATACTTCCGAACCGCCTCGCGCTGCGCCATCTCGGAGTCTAACCGGTCCTGCAACCAGGTCCGCTGTTCCTGCGTCAGCCACTGCGCGTCCTTCGGCCGGTCGGTCAACAGATGCCACGTCACAAAGCACATGATGACTGGCGGCACGCCTTCCATGATGAACAACCATTGCCAGCCCTGCAGGCCCAGCATCCCTTGCATGAGCAGCAGCAGTCCTCCGATCGGCGGCCCGATGAACAGCGAAACCACGCTGGCCGACTGGAACATCGACATGAACCGGGTGCGATAGTACGATGGGAACCACCAGGTCAGGTACAGCACCACACCCGGGTAGAACCCGGCTTCGGCCAGCCCGAGGAAGATGCGGTTCCAGTAGAAGCTCGACTCGTTCCACACGACGGCGGTCAACGCGGCGACGATGCCCCAGGTGATCAGGATGCGGGCGATCCAGCGTCGCGCCCCGATCTTGTTGAGGATCAGGTTGCTCGGTATCTCGGCCAGGAAGTAGCCGAGAAAGAACAGGCCGGCGCCGAAGCCGAACACCGCGTTCGAGAAACCCATATCCTGGACCATGGTCGTCGCGGCCATACCAACGTTCGACCGGTCCAGGTAGGCACAGAAATAACCGAGCATGAGCAATGGGATCAGCCGCCAAGCCACCCGCTTGATGGTTTCTCGTTCGATCGGCTCGATTTTGTGCAGAGTCGTTGCACTTGCATCCACGTTAGTTTCCTCCTCGTCGTGCACCGGCCACCAGCGGGAGGAAGTTTTTGGCTTGCGACAACTTCCTCACCCTTACCGGGCCAACGCTGGATTGAACCATGCTCCGCAATCGTTCAGGAGGCAACGTAGGGCAACGATCTGCCCAGTCGATTGTTCCGCCATCCGGCGGCATCAACGGCGGCACCGCCCCGTCGGGCAGAATCGTATTTGGCACTCAGTCCCGGACCGATACGGTATCATGGTCATCGCCGCCGTTGCGTCGGCCGCCCGAACGCGGGAAAATGAGTCGTACGCGCCCGTAGCTCAGTTGGTCAGAGCGGGCCGCTCATAACGGCTTGGTCGCAGGTTCGAGTCCTGCCGGGCGCATGTCCCCCCTGCCGGGTCGGGCCGGTGGCATTTGCACGCAAGTCCCCACCCCCGTAGAACACAACCAAACCCATACCAACGCCCGACCAGAGGGGAGCCAGCCGATGGCCAGCTACCAGTACGTTTACGTCATGCACGATCTGACCAAGGCCTTCCCCGGCGGCCGAGAAGTGTTCAAGGGCATCACTCTCTCCTTCCTGCCCGGGGTGAAAATCGGCGTGCTCGGCATCAACGGCGCCGGCAAGTCCACCCTGTTGAAAATCATGGCCGGCATCGAGACCGAGTTCGGCGGCGAAGCCTGGGCCGCCGAAGGGGTGCGTGTCGGCTACCTGGCCCAGGAGCCCCACCTCGACCCCGACAAGACGGTGGCGGAAAACGTCGCCGAGGCATTCGCCCCGCTCAAGGCCGCGATCGAGCGTTTCAACGATATCTCCAACCGATTTGCCGAACCGATGGACGAGGAGGAGATGAACATCCTGCTCGCCGAGCAGGCGGACCTGCAGGAAAAAATCGACCACGAGGATGGCTGGGAGTTAGACCGCCGCATTGAGATCGCGCTCGATGCCTTGCGCTGCCCACCACCCGATAGCCCGGTCACTAACCTCTCGGGTGGCGAGCGCCGGCGCGTGGCGCTATGCCGTCTGTTGCTGGAAAAGCCTGACCTGCTGCTGCTTGACGAGCCGACCAATCACCTCGACGCCGAATCCGTCGCTTGGTTGGAAAAGACCCTGCGCGACTACGCCGGCACCGTGCTGGTGGTCACCCACGACCGCTACTTCCTGGAGAACGTAACAAACTGGATCCTGGAGATCGAACGCGGTCGCGGCTATCCGTTCGAAGGCAACTACTCCTCCTGGCTGCAGCAGAAGCAGAAGCGCCTGTCCCAGGAGGAGAAAGAGGAAACCGCCCGCATGCGGGCGCTGGCCGCCGAGCAGGAATGGATTGCCTCCAGCCCGCGCGCGCGTCAGACCAAGAGCAGCGCCCGTATCCAGAGATACGAAGAGATGCTGCAACGCAACCAGGAAATGGCCGCCGGGGTCGCCGAAATCGTCATTCCGCCCGGCCCCCGCCTGGGCAACATCGTCATCGAGGCCGACCGGCTCCGCAAGGGCTTCGGTAACCAGTTGCTGATCGACGACCTCGACTTCAAGCTGCCCCCGGGCGGTATCGTCGGCGTGATCGGCCCGAACGGCGCCGGCAAGACTACCCTGTTTCGCATGATTACCGGCCAGGAACAGCCGGACTCCGGCACACTGCGCATCGGCGATACGGTGAAGCTCGGATATGTGGACCAGAGCCGCGACAGCCTCGATCCCGACAAGACGGTGTGGCAGGAAATCAGCGGCGGCACCGATGTCATCTACCTGGGCAAGCGCGCCTTGCCCTCACGCGCCTACGTCGGCGCTTTCAACTTCAAGGGCTCGGACCAGCAGAAGAAGGTCGGCATCCTCTCCGGCGGCGAACGCAACCGCGTCCACCTGGCCAAAATGCTGAAGGCCGAACACAACGTCATCCTGCTTGACGAACCGACCAACGACCTCGACGTCGACACCCTGCGCGCGCTCGAAGACGCGCTGAGCGAATTCGCCGGCTGCGCCGTCATCAGCACCCACGACCGCTGGTTCCTCGACCGGCTCGCCACCCATATCCTGGCGTTCGAAGGCGACAGCCACGTCGAGTGGTTCGAAGGCAACTTCCAGGCCTATGAAGAAGACAAACGTCGCCGTCTCGGTGCTGACGCCACCGAACCCCACCGCATCAAGTATCGCCCCCTGCAACGCTAGGACGGGACGTGCCGGGAAGACAGGAAACAAGGCATGAACCCGTCCTGGGTCGTTCGCACGGGGCGACTAGTGTTGCAGCCGGTAGCGGTGGCGGATCTGCCGGAGCTGCAGGCGTTAAAGGCCGATCCGAGAGTGTTCGCGGTCATGTTGGGCGGCGTGCGCACCCCGCACCACACTGCCGAGGAATTAGCCGAGGAGATCGCCTTCTGGGGCCGTTACGGGGTCGGCATCTGGGTAGTACGACATCGTGAAAGCGGAATATTCCTGGGCATCACCGGGTTCATGGACCGACCGGATGGATTAGGGATTGCGTTGCGGTTCGCCTTCGTAGCCGGCATGCATGGACATGGCTATGCGAGCGAGGCGGCCGCTGCGGCGTTGCTGTTCGCGCATGAGCGTGCCGGCTTGTCGCGCGTGGTGGCGGTGGCGCGGGCCGACAATGTGGGGTCCCGCCAAGTACTGGGCAGCATCGGCATGCACGAGTGTAGCGCCTTCGATCGCGCCGGCGTGCCCATGCTGATATTCGAGAGCGTACGAGTCGGCTGATGTTTGCGGCCTCGGCAGCGCTGCGCGTGGCTTATGAGGCGACGGCTTATGTCGTCTGTTGGCGGGGGCAAGCGGCGGTATTGCGCATCGGGGGCAGGCCGCCGCCGCTGCCCTGGGGAGCGTGTGGGCAGGCGGTATTCGTCACCGCCTGCAACCCGTTGGGACGTTTGCGGCCAGCGGCATCGAACCGGCGGGCCGAGCGGTTATTGCGGGTGGAGCTGGCGCGCGCCGGGTGGCGTATGCTCGCAGGCGAGGGGCGGGCCAATGCGGGCGATTGGCCGACGGAGGCGAGTGTTCTCGTGTTTGGCATGCGGCGGTTGGGTGCGGCAGCGCTCGGGCGGCGATGGCGCCAGAATGCCGTTGTGCGGATTGTCCGATTCGGCCGTATCGGCGTCGTTCCGCTCCGCTGATTTTTTACGCGTGGGTCGGCCATGACACGGCCCGGCTTGATTGCCCCTGGTTTTTTGACGACATCCGTGTATCGCCTCCAGGAGCCGCCGTGCACACGGCATGACCGCCTTCATCGGCATCCGGAAGTTTCGCCTCGGGCGCCGCGGACGCGATCATCTGGCCGGCAGCGACTGCACCGCATCCACCACCGCCTGCGGCGCCTCGCGCGGCAGGAAATGGCCAGCGCCCGGCACCAGGACGCGCCGGTAGGGCCCGGTGAACATGGCGGCGTGGCGATCCTCCACCGTGGGTGGTCCGACGCCGTCCGCCGCGCCGTCCAGCACCACGGTCGGCACCGCGATGCGCGGGCGTGCCGCCAAGCGGCGCTCGATCGGCTCCAGTGCCGCATCGCCGGGCGCCGCGCCATAGCGATGCCGGTAGGAGTGTACCACCACCGCGACGTAGTCCGGGTTGTCCCAGCTCGCCGCGGTGCGGCCGAAAGTTTCGTCGTCGAATGCCCAGTTGGGCGACCACAGCCGCCAGAGCATCCGGCCGATCTCCCGCCGATGCGCCACCATCCCGGCGCGGCCGCGCTCGGTTTGCAGGTACCACTGGTACCAGTAGCGAAGTTCCTGTTCCGGCGCGGCCGGGCGGTTGGCAGTGGTGATTTCCTGGATGTTCCAGCCGTTCACGCTGACCAAGCCACGCGCCCGCTGCGGCCATAACGCGGCGACGATGCAGCACGCCCTCCCGCCCCAGTCGTAACCGACCAGCACGGCCTGACTAATGCCCATGGCGTCCATGAAGCTCAACAGGTCGCCCCCCAGCGCCGCCTGCTGGCCGGAACGTGGCGTGCCGGCATCGAGAAACCGAGTCGGCCCATAGCCACGCAACCAGGGCACCAGCACGCGCCAACCGGCGGCGGCCAGCGCCGGCGCCACTGCGTCGTAGGCATGCACGTCATCGGGGAAGCCGTGCATCAGGATCACCGACGCCCCATCAGCCGGTCCGTATTCCAGGTAGGCGATTTCCAGCGTGGCGGTGTGAACGCTGGACACGGCGGCGCTTAGCTTTCCTTGCTGGCCTGTTGCTTCAGCGCGTCGATCAGCGCCTGCACGCTGTTGTTGTTACGCGCCAAGAAGGCGGAGTAGTCGCTGCGCTGGGTCAGCCGCAGGCTGGTGCCCTCGGCGATCAGGTCGGTGATCTTCGGACTACCGCTCTCGGTGCTGACCAGCCAGTCCACCTTACTGGGCGGGTTGCCCGGCCGGTTTACCGTGCTTGCGACCACGACCACGCCCTCGCGGGGCTGAGCGCGGCCCACGGCAATCGTGACGCCCTGGTACTCGCCGATCTTGCCGGTGATGTTGATCATCAGCAGGCGGTGAAACAGGTCCAGGTAGTCCTTCTGCTGCTGGGCAGAGGCGGTGCGCCAGAACCGCCCCAGGCAGAACCGGGCCACCTCGTTCACGTCCACCGTGCGGTCGATGATCGCCTGCAGCGTCTTTTGCTTATCGGCGGGACTCCCCGGCCCGTTCACCGCGGCGGCGATATCCTTGCCGGTCTGCTCGATGAAGGCAGCCGCCTGGTCCAGGCTCTGCGCCCGAGCCGGCGACGGCGGCAGCCCCACCACCGCCAGAATGACGGTCGCAGACAACAGCAGGATTCGTCGTGTCAGCATGGGTTGAGCCTCGTTCTGCGCGCTTGCAAGGTCACGGACGGCGCGGCTGCGCAAACCACGCCGGGACGGTCGCCCTGTCATCCGACCGAGCGTCCTCAATCTGGGATTGTCGGTGCTGCTGGTAAAGGCTGCGGATCGTAGCATAAGGATCGAGCGCCTGCCCCTTGATCTTGTCGAGGTCATCCAGCAAGCCGGCACGGGTGTCGATCGCGCTCAGCGAGTACCGAGTCCAGCCGAGCACCGACACCACCTCGCCCTGGCCAACCCAGGTGAGCGGGTCCATGGCGATGTCGCTGGCGAAACCGGTAGCATCGCGCGGGCTGGAAGGGCCCAGCACGGGCAGGAACAGGAACGGTCCTTCCGGCAGGCCCCACATGGCGAGCGTCATGCCGGCGTCCGAGTCGTGTCTCGGCCAGCCCCAGCCGGTGGCGACGTCGAACACGCCGCCGATCCCCAACGTGCTGTTGACCAGCAGACGCATCAGCGAATCGCCAGCCCGGCGCGAGCGCGCCTGCAGCATGTCGTTGAACAGCGACACCGGCATCGACAGGTTGGACAGCACGTTGTGCGTGTGGCTGCGCACCACGTCCGGAACAACATATGTGTAGGCTATGGCCAGCGGCCGCAGGATCACGGTGTCCAGGCCATCGTTGACCGCATAGAATACCCGATTGGTCGGCTCCAACGGGTCGTTGGTGGCATTGTATTCCGCCACCGCATCGGGGTCATCCACGGGTGGTTTGTTGGCGCACCCCGCCAGCATGGCGGTGAGCACGACCACGGCGGCCAGCAGCGGGAGGGGTCGGGACGGGCGGCGCATCGGGTTCCTCGGCAACTATAGGGCAGGCGGACGAGACCTTTCGGGCGGCAAGACATACGCCCCGGCAGAGTGGGAAATCCATCCGGAGACGCTATGTATTGCCTACCCGGAAACGGGTTCGCTACAAGGGTTCTACGCTCCCCCCGCTGCCGCGCAATGGTTCAGCGGGCGCAATGGCGATAGACACTGAAAGTTGCACCCGGTGTGCCGCATCGTGGTCGGTAAGGATAGTGATGAGCCATACTCCCCCTCCGGCGCCGCTAGAGCGTTGGTTGACTGGTCCCCGCTTCGCCGCCCTGCCGGCTCGCGATGGCGGCCACAAGGCGCCAGAGCTCTCGTTCGAGTTCTTCCCGCCGCGTACCGAAGTGCTCGACCAGCAGCTTTGGCACTGTATCCGCCGGCTTGAGCCGCTGGCGCCGCGTTTCGTCTCGGTCACCTACGGCGCCGGAGGCTCCACCCAGGCCCGCACCCACGCCACTGTATCGCGCATCGTGCGCGAAACCACGCTGGCACCGGCCGCGCACCTGACCTGCGTGAATGCCACGCGCGACGAGATTGACGCCGTCGCCCGTGCCTACTGGCAAGTCGGCGTGCGCCACATTGTGGCGCTGCGTGGCGATGTGCCCGGCGGCGGCGGCTACGTCCCACGTCCTGGCGGCTACGCCTATGCCGCCGATCTGGTGGCTGGGCTGAAGCACATCGCCAATTTCGAAATTTCGGTTGCCGCCTATCCTGAGGTCCACCCGACCGCGCTCAGCCCCGAGGCCGACCTCGACAACCTCAAGCGTAAGCTTGACGCCGGGGCGACCCGCGCCATCACCAACTACTTCTTCGAGGCCGGGACCTATCTGCGCTTCCTCGACCGCTGCCTGGCTGCCGGCATCACCGCGCCGATCGTGCCCGGCATCATGCCGGTATCGAATTTTGCCCAGGCAATGAAGTTTTCCGCCTCCTGCGGCATTTCGGTGCCGGGCTGGCTCGGTTACCTGTTCGAAGGGCTGGAAGAAGATCACGACACCCGCCGCATGGTGGCCGCGGTGGTGGCCGCCGAACAGGTACGCGTGCTGCAGGCCAGCGGTATCGACGAGTTCCATTTTTACACGCTGAACCGCCCCGACCTGGTCTATGCCATTGCGCACATCCTCGGCGTGCGGCCCGGCCCGGTGGTGCCGGCAACCACGATAGCGTGACGCACCGGGCGTCCCGGGTTAATATCGCGTCAGCGCGGCAGCACAAGCCAGCGGAGTCATGATGCTCCGGTCGGAGATGGCGATCCTGGGACGCGACGCGACGGCAGCGCGACGCGTGTGGGCTGTCATGTTGCTGTTCTGTGGTCTGCTGCTCGGAGTGCCGGCGAGCGCCGCGGCCGGCGAAGCCGTCGTGGTGGCACTGGAGGGGCCGATCGGCCCGGCAACGGCCGACTATGTCATGCGCGGCCTGCACGAAGCCAAGGACGCGCAAGCCGCCGCGGTGGTGCTTCGCCTGGACACGCCCGGCGGCCTGGACAGCGCCATGCGCACAATCATCCGTGCCATGCTGGCTTACCCCGTGCCGGTGTTTGCCTATGTCGCGCCGGGTGGCGCACGTGCCGCAATGCCGACTGGGCCGAGCGAGCGGGGCGCGAGGTGATGCCAGACTGGCGCGACCGCCTGCTGGGCGTGCTGACCAACCCATCCATCCTCACCGTGCTCCTGCTAGCCGGACTGGCGGGCGTGACATTCGAACTGACGCATCCCAGCATCTTCGCGCCGGGTGTCCCGAGCACGATCTGTCTGCTACTCGGTGGCTATGGGCTGAACCTGCTGCCGATCGACTATGCCGGCGTAGCACTCGCCGCCTTCGGTCTGGGGCTGATCGTCACCGAAGCTTTCGTGCCAGCGTTCGGTGCCTTCGTGCTCGGGGGCGCGGCCGCGTTCCTGATTGGCTCGTTGATGATGTTCCGCGACCCTGGGCGCCGTGGTTGTGTTCGGCGTCGTGCTGGGGGCGCTGCTGCGCGTACGCAGGCGACCGGTGATGAGTGGCGACGCGACCCTGCTGGTGCAATGATGCCGTTCAATCGAGGTAACCTGGCGATTCTGCTGGTCGTTGTCGTGGTCCTGTTCGTCCTCGGCAGGGCAGTGCGTATTATGCGCGAGTACCAGCGCGCGGTGATGTTCACGCTAGGCCGCTTCAGCGGCGTGAAGGTGATCGGCGGACTCGTCGATCGGTAACTGAAGCAAGGCCAGGGCGCCGTCGCCGCGCGAAAGCGCGCGCTGCCAGCCTTCGGGCTGCTCTCATTCGAGGGCGCCCCCGACCTTGCTATGCCGACAACTCCTTCGGCTCCGTCCGGGTGCGCTTGACCAAAAGCTTGTTCAGCGCATGCACGTAGGCACGTGCCGAAGCAACGATAGTGTCGGTATCCGACCCCTGCCCGTCCACCATCTTGCCGTCCTCTTCCAGCCGTACGGTCACCCGAGCCTGAGCGTCGGTGCCTTCGGTGATGGCACCGACCGAGAAGAGTCGCAGCGTGGCCTCGTGCGGGAAAAGGCTGCGGATGGCGATAAAGGTGGCGTCCACCGGCCCATCGCCGGTCGCCTTGGCACGGCGCATAGTGCCGTCGATTTCCAGTTCCATCTCTGCGGTTGGCTTCGTCCGACTGCCCGCGTGCACATCCAGCGAAACGAAGCGGATGCGCGTGTGGTCACGTACAACCTCATCGTCAACAAGAGCAGAGATGTCATCATCGTAGACGACCTTCTTGCGGTCGGCCAGGTCCTTGAATCGGCGGAACGCGTCGTTCAACTGATTGTCGCCGATCTCGCCGTAGCCTAACGCGCGCAGCTTGTCGCGAAAGGCAGCGCGGCCTGAATGCTTGCCCATTACCAGATTTGACTTGGTCCAGCCCACGCTCTCCGGCGTCATGATCTCGTAGGTGGCAGCGTTTTTCAGCACGCCGTCCTGGTGGATGCCGCTCTCGTGCGCGAACGCGTTGCGGCCAACAATCGCCTTGTTGGGCTGCACATCGAAGCCGGTGATGGCGGATAGCAGGCGCGACGTCCGCAGAATCCTTTCGGTGACGATGGCCGGTCTGCAAGCCACCGCATCCGGGCGTGTACGCAGCGCCATGACGATCTCCTCCAGCGCCGCGTTTCCGGCCCGCTCACCGATGCCATTGATTGTGCACTCGATCTGCCGCACGCCAGCGCGCACCGAGGCAATGGTGTTGGCCACGGCCAAGCCCAGGTCGTTGTGGTTGTGGGCGGAGAGGATGACGCGCTCCACCCCCGGCACGCGTTCGCGCAGCATGGTGAAAATACCAGCCATGTCCTCGGGCAACGCGTAGCCCACCGTGTCGGGAACGTTGATGGTGGTGGCGCCGGCGGCGATGGCGGCCTCGGTGCAGCGGCACAGGAAGTCGGGATCGGTGCGGCTGCCGTCCTCGGCCGACCATTCGATGTCGTCGGTGAACTGGCGGGCCAGGGTGACGCTGTCCGTCACGGCCTGCAGCACTGCGTCGGGCTCCATGCGCAACTTGTATTTCATGTGCAGCGCGCTGGTGCTGATGAAGATGTGGATGCGCCTCCGCTCGGCCGCGGCAACGGCCTCGCCGGCGCGTATCACGTCGGCGCGAGAGGTACGGGCCAGGCCACAAATCACCGGGCCCTTCACCGTCCGGGCGATCGACCGCACGCTCTCGAAGTCGCCGGGCGAGGCGATCGGAAAGCCAGCCTCGATCACGTCTACGCCCAGTTCGGCCAGTGCCTCGGCCATACGCAGCTTCTCGGCCAAGTTCATGGAGAAACCGGGCGACTGCTCACCGTCACGCAGGGTAGTGTCAAAAATAATGATACGAGAAGAGTCCAGCTTGCCGAAGCTGGGATGTTCGATACTCATGGATCGGTGCTCCTGGAGAGAATGTACGACACTAGCCTCAGGGGGCCCCCTGAGCTGTGACCGGCACGCAGCCGGACGTCACGCCCAGGGGCGGCTAAGTCGAAGGAGCAGGCCGAGCGAAAGGCGCAGCATGCCGCGCGCTGGCGCGCGTGCGGAACGGGCAATGCTGACTGCGCCATCTATCATGTCACCACCCTAGCGGCGCATCGCAATTGATGCAAGCATGATGAGGTGAAGATAGGGAAACTGTCGTCCATGTACAAGCTGGTCTTTTGCCGAGCCCTGCATCCTGACGCGATGGCCTTGCTGGAGGCGCGCAAGGACGTGGAGGTCGTGCTGCTCTCGCCCGACTTCCGCGGCCCGCCGGTGCAGCGGGAGTTGGCCGAAAATATCGGCGATGCTTTCGGCGTCATGGTTGGGCTGGAGCGCGTGCCCGCGGAATTGCTGGCGACCGCCCCGGAACTGCGGGTAATCAGCCGGTTCGGCGTGGGGGTCGACTCCATGGACATCCCGGCCTGCACGAAGCGCGGCATCCTGGTGGGCGTGGTGAACGGCGCCAACGATCTGTCGGTGGCCGAGCACACCATGATGCTCATGCTGGCGGTGGCACAACGGACGGTGGAATTCGATGCCTCCGTACGCGCCGGCACCTGGATGCTCCAGACCGGGCGGCGTATGCATGAACTCGCGGGGAAGAAAGTGTTGGTGATCGGCTATGGCCGCATCGGCACACGCGTGGCAAAACTGTGCAACGCGTTCGGCATGACAACGATGGTGACCGACCCAGCCTTCCCGACGCCGCGCATTGCCGCCGACGGCCACATCCCGGTGAAGGACATGTGGGCCGCCATCCCCGAAGCGGACGTGGTTACTCTCCATTGCCCGTTGGATGCCGTCACGCGGGGCATGGTGAACGAGGCTTTCCTCAAGCGCATGAAGCCGACGGCCTGGCTGATCAACACCGCTCGTGGGCCGATCGTGGACGAGCCGGCGCTGGCGGCAGCATTGGCGAAAGGCACCATCGAGGCAGCAGGCCTGGATGTGCTGGCGCACGAACCAGCGACGGCGGACAACCCGCTGTTCGACCTGCCCAATGTCGTGCTGAGCCCGCACAACGCCGCGGCGCCGCAGGAGTGCTACGCCAAGATGTGCCGCCGGGCAGTGCTGAACTTGCTCGACTTCATCGATGGGACGATCGACCCGGGATACACCGTGAACCCCGAGGTACTGGGGCGGAATGCGGCGTGAAGATAGGAATCCATTGATAAATAACAAGATTTTGATGCGTTTTCCCTGACTGGGATTTCTACAGTTAACAGAAGTGCAATTGGCTAGGTCACCGACTCATTGTGTCGCAACCAGATGCGGATTGAAGCGAGTTGGACAGAGGCGAAGAAGTTATCGTCTCGTTTGTCATATCGGGTTGCAATGGCGCGGAAGTATTTGACTTTGTTGAAGAAATGCTCGACCGGGTTTCTGTGGCAGTAGAGGAAGGCACTGAAAGCAGGACGCATCTTGCGGTGTGGCATCGGCTTGCCATTGGTCCAAGCCCCCCTTCGCAACCATCGCCACCTGTAGTCCATCTGAGTCACAGGCCCGGTCGGCCGTCAGCTTGAACGTAATCGGAAGGCCGTCCGCATCGACAACAGCATAGAAGTAGTGAGGCTGCTCCGTGAGCGCGGGGGGATCGCGGCGCAGGCGGCACGGGATCTCGATGTGCATGAGAACGTGCTGCGCAACCCGTGACCAGGCCAAGCTCGGTGTGTTCGACTATATCGAATGCTTCTACAATCCAAGCCGACGTCACTCGACCATCCGCTATCTCAGCCCGGTCGAGTTCGAAAAGCAGGCCGGGTTAGCTTAGGATGGTGTCCATTAAACCGGCAGCAGCCCACCCGTTCGGCATGCAACGGCGTCGCACTGACCGTCCGATTCAGCGCTGCGTTAGGTATTCTGCGCACATGACGGCCAGTACGTACCGCGTTCAGCCGGCGTTCAGGTTTCCATAGGCACATTGAAACAGTGTTGTGCGATTGGTGGCTTTTGGCACGTTGGAAATCATACCAAAGCCCTGCTTGAATGTGGCGAAACTGGGTGCAAGTTGGTAATTGGCGGGTTTGCAGACGGTGATCGGGATCGTGGAGGTTTTTGTGACTTGGGTGAGAGAGATCCACCTCGCACTTGCGACCAGCCGATGTGCGTCGCGTAGGCGGGTTATGTGAGTCAAGGTATGTCGTCGTCGATTAGTGTAGCTTTGAAGCTACTGCCTGGCTTTCGTCGCGTGGCCGTCGTGGTGCTTTTGGTTGGCACCGGCCTGTGTGGGCTCACTGGTCTGCAGCGCTCTGGCTTAGCCCAGCAGCCGGCCAATAACCCTATGGGGGGGGCGAGTATCCCGGTCACCATCGCGCCAGTTGCCCGCCAGGATGTCCCAATCCTTTTGCGCAACATCGGCGCCGTGCAGGCCTTCCAGGCGGTCGCGGTGCACACCCGCGTGGATGGCACGCTGGATCAGGTGTTTTTCACCGAGGGCCAGGACGTGAAGAGCGGCGACCGCTTGGCGCTGATCGACCCACGCCCTTACGCAGCCGTTCTGGCCCAGGCGCAAGCCAAGAAGACCTATGATCAAGTGCAGCTAGCAAACGCGAAGCGCGACCTGGCGCGTTATCAGGCGCTAGTTCGCAACGACTTCGCCTCGCGCCAGCAACTTGATACCCAGACCGCGGCGGTTGGGCAGATCAGCGCGACGCTGGTGGGGGATGACGCCGCCATCGCGGCGGCGCAGCTCAATCTCGATTTCTGCACTATCACATCACCAATCGACGGGCGCGTTGGGTTGCGTCAGGTGGACGCGGGAAACTTCGTGCACGCCAGTGACACGTCCCCTCTTGGTATCGTGACCATCACCCAGATCCACCCGATCGCGGTGGTGTTCACCCTACCCCAGGACACGCTGCCGCGCATCCAGACGGCAATGGCAGACGGTAAGCTGACGGTGCTTGCCTATACCCCCGATAATCGAACGTTGCTGGGAAAGGGCGAACTGCTGACCACCGACAACGCGATCGACCAGACCACCGGCACGATCAAGCTGAAGGCGGTGTTCGCCAACCAGGAAAACCGGTTGTGGCCAAACCAGTTCATCAACGTTCGGTTGCAGCTGGAAGTACAGAAGAACGCGCTGACGGCGCCGTCAGCGGCGGTGCTGCGCAGCCAAACCAACCTGTACGTGTTCGTCCTGAAGCCGGATTCGACCGTAGCCGTGCAGCCCGTCGAGATTGGCCAGGACGACGGAACGACCGCCGTGATCACCAAGGGGCTGGACGACGGAGTTAATATCGTCGTCAATGGCATGTCCCGCCTGCAGAATGGGTCCCGCGTCACGGTGACCCAGCCCAAGTCCGCCAGCTGACCCCAGGCCCCTTGAAGTACGACGGCGCATGAGCATCTCCACCCCCTTCATCCGCCGTCCCATCGGAACGTCACTGTTGATGGCGGCACTTATGCTGGTGGGCATCGCAGCCTATCCGATGCTGCCGGTGGCACCGCTGCCGAACGTGGAGTTCCCCACTATCAACGTTACAGCCAAGTTCCCCGGCGCCAGTCCGGAGACCATGGCCACTTCGGTGGCGCAGCCGCTGGAGTATCAGTTCGCGCAGATTCCCGGCATCTCGGAGATGACCTCGGTCTCGGTACTGGGCCAGTCCCAGGTCACCATCCAGTTCGAACTCAACCGCAGCGTCGATTCAGCAGCGCTCGACGTGCAGTCTGCGCTCACTGCAGCGCAGGGCCAACTGCCCAAGAACCTACCCTCGCCGCCCACTTTCAGGAAGGTGAACCCCTCCGACGCCCCGGTACTGATCTATGCCGTGCAGTCGGACGAGCGGCCATTGATCGAGGCCGATGACTACGCCGACAACATCCTGTCGCAGCAGATCAGCCAGATAGCAGGCGTGTCGCAGGTGTTCATCGGCGGCGAGCGGAAGCGCGCAGTGCGGGTGCAGGTCGACCCCGCCCGCCTGGCCGCCATGGGCCTGACGCTGGAAGACACCCGCGCCGCGCTGGCGAACACGACCGTCGACTCGCCCAAGGGCACGATCGACGGCGAGCGCCGTAGCTTCACCATCTACGCCAACGACCAGCTTACCAAGGCCGCCGACTACAATGACGTGGTTATCGCCTACCGCAACGGTGCGCCGGTGCGAGTGCGCGACATCGGCCGCGCGGTCGACGACGCCCAAAACGTGCTGCAGGCCGGTTTCCAGAACAACAAGCCGGGTGTGCAGTTGGTCATCTTCAAACAAACCGGCGCCAATATCATCGACACGGTCGATCGCATCAAGGCGGCGCTGCCGCGGCTCATGGCCTCCATCCCGCCCTCCGTGCACGTCAGCCTGGTGATGGATCGCACGGAGACCATCCGCGCTTCGGTGCACGACGTGCAGTTCACCCTCATCCTCTCGATCAGCTTGGTTGTGATGGTGATCTTCCTGTTCCTGCGCAACGTCTGGGCCACTATCATTCCAAGTGTAACGGTACCGATCGCGCTGCTTGGTACCTTTGCCGTCATGTACGTGTTGGACTATAGCCTCGACAATCTGTCGTTGATGGCGCTGACCATCGCGGTGGGGTTCGTGGTCGACGACGCCATCGTAATGCTGGAGAACATCTTCCGGCATATAGAAGAGGGCATGAAGCCGATGGACGCCGCCCTCAAGGGGGCGGGCGAGATCGGCTTCACCATCGTCTCCATCAGCGCTTCGCTGATTGCTGTTTTCATCCCGCTGCTGCTGATGAGTGGTATTGTCGGTCGTCTGTTCCGCGAGTTCGCGGTGACCGTCACCATCGCCGTGGTGGTGTCGGCCATCGTCACATTGACGCTGACGCCGATGATGTGCTCGCGGTTCCTGCACCACCATCACGGTAAGCATGGGCTGTTCTATCGCATCATCGAACGTGGCTTCGAACTACTGATCGGCGGCTACCGGCGTACCCTCGACATCGTGCTGAAGCATCAGTTTATCACCTTGGTGATATTTCTCGCCACGGTATCACTTACTGTCTATCTGTACATCATCATCCCCAAAGGATTCTTTCCCGAGCAGGACAATGGCATCCTGATGGGCATATCCGAGGGCGCGCAGGACGTCTCGTTCAGGGAGATGACGCGGCTGAACCTGAAGCTCGGCGAGGTACTGCTGAACGACCCCGACGTCGCGGCCTACTCCAGCAGCATCGGCGCGGGCTCCGGCGGGCAGACCGAAAATAACGCTCGCTACTTCATCTCCCTGAAGCCGTTTGAGCAGCGGCATTCGACCGCCCAGCAAGTTATCGCCCGGTTGCGCCCGCAACTCGCCAAGGTAGAGGGCGCGACACTCGTCCTACAGGCCGGCCAGGACGTCCGTGTGGGCGGCCGTATCGCCAAGGCGCTATACCAACTCACTCTGCAGGATGCCGATGCTTCTGAGCTGTACGCCTGGGCACCAAAGGTATTCGAGAAACTACGCGCTCTGCCTGAACTGCGTGACGTGGCAACCGACCAGGAGAACGGCGGCACCACGGCCGTGCTCACGATCGATCGCGATGCCGCCGCGCGCTTCGGTATTCTGCCGCAGGCGATCGACGACACGCTCTACGACGCGATCGGCCAGCGGGAGGTGACCCAGTACTTCACCCAGGTGAATACTTATGAACTCATTATGGAGGTGCTCCCAGACCAGCAGAAGGACCTATCGGTACTGGATAAGCTGTTCATCAAGTCCAGCTCCGGGCAGGCTGTGCCGCTCTCGACCTTCGTCAAGGTCGACACGACCAAAACAGCACCGTTGTCGATCAGCCATCAGAGCCAATTCCCGGCAGTGACAATTTCATACAATCTTGCCCAAGGGGTGGCACTCGGCCAGTCGGTCGATGCAATTAATGCGGCAATGCACGACTTGCAGACGCCGATCACCCTCAACAGCACATTCCAAGGCACTGCTCAGGCATTCCAGTCTTCGTTGGCCAGCGAGCCCTACCTGATCGCAGCGGCGCTGATCGCCGTGTACATCATTCTGGGCATCCTGTACGAAAGCTACATCCTGCCCCTGACCATCCTTTCAACCCTGCCTTCAGCAGGAGTTGGGGCGTTACTTATTCTTATGGCAGCGGGGTTCGAGTTGTCGGTGATCGCACTGATCGGCATCATTCTGCTGATTGGTATAGTCAAGAAAAACGGCATCATGATGGTTGATTTCGCCATAAACGCCGAGCGACGCGACGGGGAGACGCCGTTCAACGCCATCCGTCAGGCCTGTCTGCTGCGCTTTCGGCCGATTCTGATGACTACCATGGCTGCCCTGCTTTCGGGCCTGCCGCTGATGTTGGGTACCGGAGCGGGGTCGGAATTACGCCGACCGCTCGGCTTCGCTATGGTAGGCGGACTGGCACTGAGCCAGATACTGACTCTCTACACCACGCCAGTCATCTTCCTGTATCTAGATCGCTTGCAGCGTCGCCTCGCTCCAAAACGTGGCAGTCGGGTGCCCTCGCTCGCCGAGAAAATGGGGGCAACGGCCGACTGATCCGCCTGCTCTTTCGCACAGGCAAGATGCGGCCCCCAAGTAAGCGTCGCGGCGGCGGCACATGGCGGCGCGGTGCTTTGCTGTGATGCAAGGTGGCCATGGACGAAGTTCTGCGGGCACCTGAGTTGGACGAGAGCGCTCGCAGCTGGGCTGCTGCCGGTTTAATGGACACCATCCTCATACCAACCTGCATTGATCAGAACCCATGAGCCCAGTTGCGCAGGCCGATGGACATGATGCGCCAGGGCTGGTCGGCGAGCCTGTTCCAGGCATCGCAGCAATGGTCGACGATGGCATCGTAGGAGGGGAACACCTGGTTCGAGAGCCAATTGTCACGCATGAGCTGCCAGACATTCTCGGTCGGGTTCAGCTCGGGGCATTTGGCTGGCAGCGGCATCAGCGTGATGTTCGCCACCACCACCAGGCGCTGCGACAAGTGCCATCCGGCTTGGTCGAGCAGCAACACGGCGTGTGCAGCTGGCGCCACGGCGGTTGCCATCTCGGCCAGATGAAGGTTCATTGCCGCGACGTTACAACGTGGCAGCACCAGGCCGGCGGCCTTGCCGAGCCGGGGACAGATCGCCCCGAAGATGTAGGTCGAGGTCGTGCGCTGATCCTTCGGCGCCGTCGGCTGGGTGATCATCTCGCAGGNNACGGCAGGAGAACTTCTCGCGGACGGTTTGGGTCACCTTGTGGGTACGCGGGATCGATTCCAGCGTCTCGGTGATGGTCTCGCCGAGTTTGACGAGCTTGCCGCCACAGCACGGGCAACTCGTCGGACTGGGGAGCACGACGCGCTCGCGCGGCAGATGCGCCGGCAACGGCGCACGCACGGGCTTGGCGCGCGTGAACCGGCGCACGTTGGTCGTGTCCGGCTCCATGGGAGCGGTGGCTGCCTCCCTTTCGGCTGCCTCGGTCTCGAGTTCCTCGAGTTGCAGCTCCAGTTGGTCGAGCAGCCGGCGGCTACGTTCCGCGGAGACACCGAAGCGATCGCGCTTCATCTTGGCAATCAGCAGCTTGAGGTGCGCGACCATCGCCTCGGCACCCGAGGCGCGCGCCTCGAACTCGCGGCGTGCGCTGCGCTCGGCAAGCAGTGCCGCCTTCAGCGCCTCGATGTCGTCCAGGATGATGTCGGCCGGCAGTGCTCACGCCGATGATCGAATCATACAACGTCGTTGTCGTGCACGTGAATTCTTCGAAAAACGACAGCCCTCCCCCGATCATCCGGCCAGCTCCGGACGCCACGTCCGTTGTGGATGCCTCCAGTCGATCCCTTCAAGCATGTAGCCGAGCTAGGCCACCGTGATGGCAACCACTCCATCCGCCGGCGTTGGCCAGATGAAGCGGCCGCGCTCCAGTCGCT
>PLTJ01000301.1:5252-5990 GCA_003164455.1 Acetobacteraceae bacterium | reverse complement strand
CATGAGCTTTTCCTGGGCCTGCGCCACCACCGACGGCCGCGCCCGCGCCGGCACGCTGCACACCGCCCATGGCGACGTGCCAACCCCGGTGTTCATGCCGGTCGGCACCGCCGGCACGGTGAAGGCGATGACCGCCGATGCCGTTCGGGCCACCGGCGCGCGCATGATTCTCGGCAACACCTACCATCTGATGCTGCGCCCCGGCGCCGACCGTGTGGCGGCCCTCGGCGGCCTGCACGCCATGATCGACTGGCCCGGCCCGATCCTGACCGATTCCGGCGGCTTTCAGGTCATGTCGCTGGCCGGCCTGCGCAAGCTCGACGAGGACGGCGTCACCTTCCGTTCGCACATCGATGGCAGCGCCCACCGCCTCACCCCCGAAACCTCCATCGAGATCCAGGGAAAACTGGACGCCACCGTCAGCATGGCGCTCGACGAGTGCACGCCGTTCCCCGCCACCGAGGCGCAGGCGCGCGACTCCATGGCGCGGTCCATGCGCTGGGCCGCCCGCTCGCGCGCCGCTTTTCTCCCCCGACCCGGCTATGGGCTGTTCGGCATCGTCCAGGGCAGCACGCAGCGCGACCTGCGGCTCGCCTCGGTGGACGCGCTCACCGCCATCGGCTTTGACGGTTACGCCATCGGCGGCCTCGCGGTCGGCGAGGGCCAGGCGGCGATGTTCGGCGTGCTCGACTACACCGTTCCCGCCCTGCCCGCCGACCGGCCGCGCTACCTGATGGG
>PLTJ01000301.1:0-5177 GCA_003164455.1 Acetobacteraceae bacterium | reverse complement strand
CCGATGCTGCTGACCTGGCACAATGTCCAGTACTACCAGGATTTCATGCGCGACCTCCGGGCCGCCATCGTGCAGGGGAACCTCGAAACGCACGCCGCCGCCGTGCGGGCCCGCTGGGCCGAAGGAGACGAGCCGCCATGACCGGTGCCTACGAGGGCCTGACCCAACTCGGCCACCCGACAACGATGCCGGAAAGCCCCGCGGCGGCGACGCTGGAACGGGTCGCCAATCCGCACCCGGGAGCCAATTACGTGGTGCGCTTCGCGGTGCCAGAATTCACCTCGCTGTGCCCGATCACCGGCCAGCCCGATTTCGCCCATCTGGTCATCGACTACATCCCGGACGCGTGGATCGTCGAAAGCAAGTCGCTGAAGCTCTATCTGTCGGCGTTCCGCAATCACGGCGCGTTTCACGAATCCTGCACGCTGGACGTGGCGCTGCGCCTGGTGGGCTTGCTCGAGCCGGTCTGGCTGCGCATCGGCGGCTACTGGTATCCGCGCGGCGGCATCCCGATCGACATTTTCTGGCAGACCGGCGCCCCGCCGGACGGCGCCTGGATCCCCGACCAGGGGGTTTCCCCGTACCGTGGCCGCGGCTGAGCGCATCCGCGCCAAGGCTTTCGCCCTCGGCTTCGATGTCGTCGGCTTCGCCCCGGCGTCGCTCGCCGAGGCAGCCCGCACCGGCCTGCGCGATTTCCTGGCCGCCGGCCACCACGGTGCGATGGGCTGGCTGGCCGAGCGCAGCGAAGCCCGCGGCGACCCGCAGGCACTGTGGCCGCAGGCACGCAGCGTCGTCTGCGCGGGCCTTTCCTACGCCCCTGCGGAGAACCCGCTGGCCACCCTCGCCCGCCCCGACCGCGGCAATATTTCCGTCTATGCCCGCCACCGCGACTACCACGACCTGACCAAGGGCCGCCTGAAACACCTCGGACAGTTCATCGCCTCCCGCTTCGCCAGCGAGGTGAAAATTTTCGTCGATACCGCGCCGGTGATGGAAAAACCGCTGGCACAGCAGGCCGGACTGGGCTGGCAGGGCAAGCACACCAACCTGGTCTCGCGCCGCCACGGCTCCTGGCTGTTCCTTGGCGAGGTCTACACCACGTTGGAAATTCCTCCCGACCCGCCGCACGCCGACCGTTGCGGCACCTGCACGCGCTGCCTCGCGGCCTGCCCAACGGACGCATTGCCAGCGCCGTACCGGCTCGATGCCACCCGCTGCCTTTCCTATCTGTCCATCGAGCACCCCGGCCCGATCCCGCCCGATCTCCGCCCGGCCATGGGCAACCGCATCTACGGCTGCGACGACTGCCTCGCCGCCTGCCCCTGGAACCGGTTCGCCGCCGCCACGCGGGAGGCGAAACTACAGGCCCGCCCCGACCTCATCGCCCCGGACCTGACCGAACTCGCCGCCCTCGACGATGCCGGCTTTCGGACCCGCTTCGCCGGCTCGCCGGTCAAACGCATCGGCCGTGACCGCTTCGTCCGCAACGTGGCCATCGCCATCGGCAACGCAGGCGACCCTGCGCTGCTGCCCGCCGCCACCGGCCTGCTTGCCGACCCCGATCCGGTGGTGGCCGAGGCAGCCGCCTGGGCCGTTGCACGCTTGCGAAAGGAAGAATAGAAACGCCACCGAAACCGCTAATTTTGCATATCCGATATGACAAAACGGACAATTCGGCCATGAGCGTCCTGGTCAAGCGCAGTTTCACGCTCGCCGGTCACCGCACCAGCGTCGCGCTGGAACCCGAATTCTGGGAAGCATTGGCCGTGCTCGCGGACAAGCAAGGCCGCGCCCTGTCCGCTCTCGTCGCCGAAGTCGATGCCGGCCGCACCGCCGAGCACCCCCTGGCCTCCGCGTTGCGTGTCCACGCGCTCCTGCGGCTCCGTTAACATTTCGGCAAGCTGTCCGCGGTCAAATCGGTCCGGGCCGGAAATGCCGGTCCGCCTTCTGAGTTGGACACCATGCCGTTCTGGAAAAACCGAACCCGGGGACCGTTCAGATGTTACAGCTTCAGGCCATCGAAATACCCAAGGTAGTGCCAAGTCCGCTGATGCTTTGTGACCGGCTGCTCACTCTCGCGCAGGATGCCGATCGTGCCGGCTATGCCGTCACCGCCGGGCACCTGCTGGAGCTCGCTCACACCGTCTTCGAGGAGAAGTGCCACCGGGCCTGACCGCCGACCCGGTTCCTGCGTCGCAGCGGGTGTGCCGAACTGCCCAGGGCGGTCGTTCCCTACCGCACCGCCGCGTGTTCGGCGCGCCAGCGCGTCACCGCCGCCAGCTCCGGCATGCGGCGCAGTCCGTCCAGCGGCCCGGCCAGGAAAAGCCCGATCTCCGGCGGATCGGCCACCGCCGGCAGCAGGCCCAGCCGCAACTCCGCCGTGTTGCCGGCCAGATCGACACTGCCAGCCAGGGTCGCGGCGCCGGACGGACCCGTCATCCGCCCGTCCACCACCTGCAACACCCCGCCCTGCGCCCGCAGCACCAGGTCCACCCGGGTGAACGCCGTGGTCCCGCCGGCCAGCGCCGCGCGCACCGCCGGCTCCGGCAAACTCCCCTCGGCACTGCCCAGCGACACCCCGGTAAGCGTGCCGTCCGCCGCCTGTAGCCGCGCCTGACCGGCCAGCGTCGACAGCAGCGCCGCCGAAGAATGGCCCGACGCGGTGAACGACAACGACGCATCCAGCCGGCCGGAAGCAATGTCCACCGGCAAATCGAACAAGGGCTCGGTCAGTGCCGCCCCACTCAGCCGTACGTCCAAGGCCAGCGCCGGCGGTTCGGCGGTGACGTCGGCGCTGGCGGTTCCGCTCAGCGCACCACCGCCGAGTCGGGCCGACAGTCCCTCGATGCGCAGCTTCCCGTCAGCCAGCACCAGGGTCGCCGCCGCCTGCTGCAACACCGGCGCGGCGCCGGCCAGCACTTGCGCCGCCTCCAGCTTCACCTGCGCCTGCCAGCCCGTCAGCGCGGCGAAGTTCAGCGGCTCGGGCGCGCGCGCAGGGGGCAGCGGCAACGGCAACGTGTCGGCCACGATCCGCCCGGACAGCACAGGCGGCGATGGCCCGCCAATGCCGTCCAGCGTCAGTGCTCCGGCCGCGTGCAGGCTGCCGGCGGCGAGGTCGAACGACTCGGCGGCGATCCGGCCGGGCTGGCCCTCCGGCACTTGCACGGACAACTTCGTCACCAGGCCGAGCGAACCATCGCCCAGCCAGGACGGCACATCGTCCAGCCCGAGCGACTCCACCAGCCGCGGCGCGCCGGGATGGCGCAGGGTCAGCACCCCGGTAGCGCGGCGCGCGTTGAGGTCGATCACCGGCCGCGCCTCCAGCCGCAGATCGCCAAGATCGCCGGCCATTTGCAGCGCCAACGCATCCGGCGGGCCGGAAGCCTGCACCGAAAGCGACGCCGGGCCGCGCCAGAACCCTGCCGTGTCAGCCGATGAACCCAGGCGCGGCACCAGCAGTTTTGCCAGCGTGCCGGCCGATGGCGTCTGCATGTCGAGCCGTCCGTCGGCGATCCCCCCGTCCTCACCCAGGCTGCCCGAGGCCGTCACCCGCACCCCGTCGCCGGCCAGGTCGAACCGGCGCAGCAGCGTCCGCCCGCCCTCGATCGCCGCATCGAGCGAAAGCGGTCCGAACTGCGCGCCCCGCACCACGACCTGACCGGCGGCCAGCCGGAGGTCGGCATCCATCCGGCCGAGCCGCGATGCGATCGCGGCCAGCGACGGCCATGCCGCCGGCAACCAGGGATCGAGCTCGAGCCGGTCGGCTTGCAGCACCGCGGTGAGCAGCGGCCGCCCGCCCGCCCGAAACCCCAGGCTGCCCGACAGGCCGGTCGAGTCGGCACGACCGTCCAGCCGGGTCAGCGACAGCCTGCCGGGCTCCAGCACCGCCCGCGCGGTCAGCTCGGCACTGCGCAGCACCCCTTCGGGCAACACCCCGGCCGGCACCACGCCGGCCGATTCCAGCCACGCCAGCGTGGTGCGCAGCGCCGGCGCCGACAGCGCCACGTCGCCTTCGAAGCGCGGCGCCCCACTGGCGTCGCGCCGCCGCACCTGCCCGGTGGCGCCCAGCGACGCCTCGCCGGGCAGCACGGCGCGGAATTCGCGCACGGCAATGCCGTCGGCACCGATGTCGAAGGCGCCGTGCAGCCGCCGCAGCGTGCCGCCGGCCAACGGTGCCGCCTCGGCCGAAAGGTCGATACCGGTGGGCAGCGGCACCGTTCCGCCATGCAGCAGCGCCGGCAGCCAGGCATCGAGGTCGAGCCGGCTGGCGGTGAGCGCGATATCCAGCCGTGGCGCCGGCAATACGCGCAGCGCCACCGCCCCTTTCACCGGCGAGCCGTCGATCTCGCCGGCCAGTTCGTCGGCAGCCGCCACGCCGCTGGCCATGCTCACCCGGCCCTCGGCGGTGAACGGCACGGCGGGAGCGGGCAGCACCTGCGACAGATCGGGCCCACGCGCCATCACCCGGCCGGCGAAGGTGCCGTCGCCCTGCAACTGCCCGGTGAGCGTGGCGCCGATGCCCTGCATCGCTTCGCGCCCGTCCAGCGACATATCGAGCCCCGCCGCGCCGTCACTGCCGGCACGGGTCAGCCGGGCGGTGAAATGCCAGGGCCGGGCGAAGAACTGCACCGTGCCCGCGGCGGCATAGCTGCCGGTCCAGGCATCGGTGGTCAGGCTCGCCTGGATGTCGGCGAAGGCGAGATCGCCGATGCTGAGCCTGCCGTCCTCGATGCGCACGGAGGCGGCGGCGAACCAGGCCGGCGCCTCGGCGGCGATCCGGATCGGCCGGAATGGCCAGGGCACATGCATCTCCGCGCCGCGCAGCACCAGCTCCTGGGCGTCGATCCGGCCAGCCGCCAGGGCCGCCAGCGCCACCCGCAACCGCAGTTGCGCGGCCCGGACGGCGATGCCGTCACCGGCATCGGCGAGACTGACAGCCGCAGCGGTCAGCACCGGTTCGGGCAGCAACGTCAGCGAGACCGGCCCGGCGATGCGCACCTCGCGGCCCAAACGGTCCGATGCCAAGGTCGCAATAGAGTCGCGAAAACGGCTCCAGTCCAGCAAGGGCGGCAACAACCACGCGGCCGTCAGGCCCAGGGCCAGCAGCAGAACCACTCCGCCCAGTAACAGGCGGGGGGGACGCATTAGAAGCAGAAGGAAGGCCAGGGCTCCGCCCT
>PLTJ01000115.1 GCA_003164455.1 Acetobacteraceae bacterium | reverse complement strand
GGTCGAGCGGCTTGCCGGCGAGCATCTCGCCACGCTTGCGGGTGAAGAAAACGGCGACGTCCTGATGCTGGGCATAGGTCGCCGGCGGCGCCAGCGGATAGCCGAATCGTTTGGCGAAGGCGTCCCGCTCGGAGGCGTCGGCGAAGATGTCGCGGCGGTAGACGTAGGACTGTTCGCTGGTGGCGCAGGTCAGGCCCCAGACCTTGTCGCCGTCCGTCACCGCATGGCGGGCGGCGTCGGTGAACTGGTCCCAGGCCAGCAGCTTGGGATCGCCCACCGATTTGATGAGGGGGGCGATGTCCTGGATGATGCCGCCATAGGCCCATTGCGCCATGCGCTGCACGCCGCCGGTGTAGATCAGGTCCCAGGTGTCGGCGCCGCCGACATAGTCGATCACCACCTTGCTCTCGATCTCGTCGGTGGTGACGTTGCGGACGTCGAGCGTGACGCCCCAGGATTTCGCGATCTCGCCGAGCGTCTCCTGCAACGCGATCTGGTGCGAGTTGCGCTCGGTGATCAGGCGCACGGTGGCGCCGCGATACTTCTCGCCGGCGGCGCGCGCGACCGATGGCGCGATGGACAGGCCGGCCAGACCCGTCAGCGTGGACCTGCGTGTGAGCATGGAGTCCTCCCGGAAGCTGAGTTTGACGGCAGATTGGCGCGGCGGGCGGCTATCCGTCAGCCCTCGTCCCGGACCTGGCGGTCGGGCCGCATGACGAGACACATCCCGGCGCCGACGAGCAGCAGGATGAGCGAGGCGCTGAACGGCGTCGAATAATTGCCTGACCAGTCGGCGATGAAGCCGAACGCGAGCGGTGCCGCGATCGAGGAAATTGCCGAGCCGGTGTTGAGCATCCCGCCCGCGGAACCCGCCCACGCCGGCGCGATGTCGGTGCAGATCGCCCAGGTCGGCGAGACCGAGGCGCGGATGAAGAAAAATCCGGATGCAAGAGCGAGGGCGGCGAGATTGAGGTCGCGGATGAACAGCACCGGACCGATGCATGCAGCCGCGAGGACCAGCGCCACCGCGATCAGGCCGCAGCGGGCGATCCGCAAGTTGCCGGTGCGCCGGTAGATGGCGTCGCTCAGCCAGCCCCCGGTGATGTCGCCAAAGACCCCGGCGAACAGCACGCCGAAGGTGAAGATCGCGGATTGCTGGAGCACGAGGTGGTAGCTCCTGGCGAAATAGGTCGGCAGCCAGGTCCAGAACGTCCAGAACGTCGCGCTGAGACACATGTAAACGATGGCGGGCGGCAGCATGGCCGGGATGAGGCGGCCCCAGGGCGCTTTCGCTTTCTCCTTGCGCGTGAAGACGAGTTGGGAAAGCTCCGCCTGGGTCACGGCGGGGTCGGTACGCGGATCGTCGCGGAAGCGCCATGCCCAGACGATCACCCAGACGATACTGAGCCCGCCGAGCATCAGGAAAGCGCCGCGCCAGCCGACATAGCCCATGATCCAGGCAATCAGCGGCGGCGTCGCGGTGGTGCCGATCGAGACGAAGCTGTGCGTCAGACCTTGCATGAAGCTGCGACGGGTCGGCGGCGTCCAGTCGGCGATAACGCGCGTCATCGCCGGGAAGGGTGCGGCTTCGCCGAGCCCCAGCACGGCCCGCGCGACGACCAGACCGCCAAGGCTCGACGTCAGGCCGCAGGCGATGGTCGCCAGCGACCAGATCGAGGCGAAGACGGTCAGTCCGAGCCGGCTGCCCCATTTGTCGCACAGCCAGCCGACCGGGGCCTGCAGAAGATAGGCGAAACCGAAGACGGAAAAGGCAAGGCCAAGCTGGGTGTTGGTGAGGCCGAATTCCTTCTGGATCGCCGGCGCCGCGACCGAGACGATGTTGCGGTCGATCATGCACAGGAGGTAGCAGAGCGCGACGAGGATGATGACCCGCCCGGAAGCGGTGCCAAAAATCGCTCGGACTTCCCGGAAGAAGCCCCGCCCCGGAACGGTCGTTTCCATTGTCGTCATCTCGGCTCCCACTGCACCAGGGCGGTCGTCGAGAGTTATCACGCCGGCGCGATCCGGGCCATGCCTTCCATGCGCGGCCGTAGCTTGTATGCTTTGGGGCCAAGTTTGCCGTACCAGGGAGCGATGCGCGTTACGCCACCGCCGCATCCGAAATGAAGAAGCCGGCGCTGACCGTGCCGTTCCATTCCTCGGCGCGCAGATGCCCGGCCAGGTGCAGCGGCAGGCCGTCGCGCTTCAACAGGGCGTCGGCCAGCGCGCCCTCGCGGGCCCGGAACATCATCGCCTTCAGCCGCCCGCTGCCGCCCTCGCCTTCGACGAAGACGCGGATGGAGTTGCCCTCGCGGCCGACCCGGTCGGCCCGCACTACCCGCACCCGTGGCAGAATCAGCATCGGCTCCTCGTTGCCGTTGCCGAACGGCGCCAGCCGGCCCAGTTGCTGCGCCAGTTCGATGGTGCAGCCCGGCACCGACACGGTGCCCTCCACCGCCAGATCCGCCGCCGACGGCAGCTCGGAGGCCGCCGCCAGCCGCTCATTGAGGAATTCGTGAAACGCCGGCAGCCCTGACTCGGCCAGCGAGAACCCGGCCGCCATGGCG
Organism: Acetobacteraceae bacterium; assembly: GCA_003164455.1. Lineage (GTDB taxonomy): Bacteria > Pseudomonadota > Alphaproteobacteria > Acetobacterales > Acetobacteraceae > Rhodovastum. The sequence continues at coordinate 380 of PLTJ01000115.1, read as the reverse complement.
TGCCCACCGCCGGTCAGCAGCATGCCGGCCTGCCGCGCCGCGATCACCGCCGCGCCGAGATCGAGCCCGACCACCGAACGCCCGCTGCCCTTGGCAATGCCGTCGGCCAGCGCCGCCACGCAGGCCGGGCGGTTGAACCGCTCCTTGATGCGCCCCGCGATGATGCCCACCACGCCCGGATGCCACGCCACCCCGGCCACCAGCACCGCCGGCCGGCCGGCGGCGATTTGCACCTCGGCCGCCGCCATCGCCGCCTCCAGCATCGAGGCCTCGACGGTCTGGCGCTGGCGGTTCACCGCGTCCAGCATCTCGGCCAGGCCGCGCGCCTGCACCAGGTCCTCGCACAGCAACAGGCGCAGGCCGAGATCGGCCTCGCTGAT
>PLTJ01000013.1 GCA_003164455.1 Acetobacteraceae bacterium | reverse complement strand
ATGGATCTCCTCGTGAAGGGATCCGCCCATTGCCCGGCCGCCATGTCACCGATCACCAGATGAGGCTTTACATGACGTTCCGACAGACAGATGGCCCGGCGGTTTCCGCCGCGAAGGCATCGATCAGTACGGCCACCGCCTATCGCTTCGAGCAGGACCACCGGCTGCCATCATCCCGAAAGGTCGTGCGGGGGCGCCGCCGCCCCGATCCGCTCGCCGACTTCTTCGACGCCGAGGTGGTGCCAATGCTGACGGCGGCGCCGGACCTGCGCGCGGTGTCGATTTTCGATGAGATGCAGCGGCGCCATCCGGATCTGTCCGCCGGGGCACGCCGGACCCTGGAGCGGCGCATCCGCGCATGGCGGGCCATTCATGGCGCGGACCAGGAGGTGATCTTCCGCCAACTCCATGAACCTGGCCGGATGGGACTGTCGGATTTCACCGACATGACCGACCTGGGCGTCACAATTGCCGGCGTTCGGCTCGACCACCGGCTCTATCACTTCCGGCTCGCCTACTCGGGCTTCGAGCATGCCCATGTGATCCTCGGCGGCGAAAGCTATGTGGCGCTGGCCGAAGGACTGCAGAACGCGCTGTGGGCACTCGGTGGCGCGCCGTTTGAGCATCGCAGTGACAGCCTGTCGGCCGCGTTCCGCAACCTGGACCACGATGCGCGCGAGGATCTGACCCGGCGCTACGACGCGCTGTGCGCCCATTACGGGATGCAGCCAACCCGCAACAACCGCGGTGTGGCGCATGAGAACGGCGGGATCGAAAGCGCGCATGGCCATCTCAGGAAGGCCACCCGCGACGCGCTGCTGATGCGCGGGATCACCGACTTCGATGACCTCGCCAGCTATCGCCGCTTCATCGACGAGATCGTCAGCCGCAAGAACGCCCATCACGCCAAACGCATCGCCGCCGAGCGGCCCGCGCTCCAACTGCTGCCCGGGCAGCGGACCTGCGATCATGAGGAGACGGTCGTCACCGTCACCTCGTCGGGCGGCTTCACGCTGCGGAAGGTGTTCTACACGGTGCCGTCCCGGCTCATCGGCCATCGCCTGCGGGTCCGGCTATACGATGACCGCCTGGATCTGTTCATCGGCGGCACCTTGCTGATGACCCTGACACGCGGACGTGCCGCCGCCGGCAAGCACGCCCATGTCGTCGACTATCGCCATGTCATCCACGCCCTGCGGCGCAAACCCATGGCGCTGCTCAATCTCGTCTATCGCGACCAGCTGTTCCCCCGCGACGCCTATCGCCTGACCTTCGACCGGCTGCTCGAAAAGATCCCAGAAAAATCAGCGTGCCGCCTGATGGTCGATCTTCTGGCGCTCGCCCATGAGCGCGGCTGCGAGNNCTGATCGCCTATGAGGCGCTGCTCGGTGCCGACATCGGTCCCCAGTGGGGAGACGCGGCATGACCCAGAGCATCGACATCGCCCGGCTGACGCTGATGCTCAATGACCTCCGCCTGCCCGCGATCAAACAGGATTGGCCAGCCCTGGCCGAACGGGCGGACAAGGAAAGTTGGCCCGCGGCCCGCTTCCTCGCCATGCTCGCCGAGCACGAGATCGCCGAACGCGACCGGCGCCGCCTCGCGCGTCATCTCGCCGAGGCGCAACTCCTGCCCGGCAAGACCCTCGACAGCTTCGACTTCGACGTCGTGCCGATGGTCTCCAAGGCTCATGTCCTGGCGATCTGCGCCGGTGACAGCTGGATCGACAAGGGCGCCAATCTGCTGCTCATCGGCGGACCCGGCGGCGGCAAGACCCATCTGGCCTCGGCCATCGGCCTCGCGTTGGTCGAAAACGGCCGGCGCGTGATGTTCGCCCGCACCTCCGACCTCCTCCAGCGACTTCAGGTGGCGCGCCGCGAACTCGCGTTGGAGGCCGCCATCAACCGGCTCGATCGCTTCCACCTCCTGATCCTCGACGACCTCGCCTATGTCAGCAAGGATCAGGCCGAAACATCCGTCCTGTTCGAGCTGATCAGTGCTCGCTACGAGCGCCGTTCCACCCTGATCACCGCCAATCAGCCGTTCGGGGCTTGGGGAAAGGTCTTTCCAGATCCCGCCATGACACTCGCCGCCGTCGACCGCCTCGTCCACCACGCCACGATCTTCGAAATCAACGTCGACAGCTATCGACGGCGCGCCGCACTCGAACGCAAGCACAAGGGCGCCGGACCGCCACAAAGCTACGCGACAATCAAGGATCTCGGCGCTGTGTCGCCCCCCGACAATCAAACCCAAATTTAACACTTGCCACCGACAATCACACCGAACATCATCGCCTCGTTGCGATCACCAATTCTCATCCTGATCGCCGCGCTCTCTCACCCAGATTGTCGCGCGATAGGCATCGGCGTTGACCTCCGGATCGCCGCGCTGGAGGCGCTGGGCAGGAAGGACGAAGCCCAGGCGGGGCGGTGGCGGCATTTCGAACGCGCGCTCAGCGCCGAGCATTTGCGGGCCTATCTGAGGCGTCTGCCGGACTTCGAGGACTTCGAAG
>PLTJ01000368.1 GCA_003164455.1 Acetobacteraceae bacterium | reverse complement strand
CCGGTGAGGACGAGCACGGACAGGCGCTCGTCACGGTTGATCCACTCCGCCACCTGGGTGATCTCGGCGGCGAGCCTGGTGCCGGTCAGCTCGTTGCGCACGTCGTGGCGGTTCATCGTCAGCACCGCGATGCGGCCCTCGACGGACAGGACTGAATCGGACAGTTCCGGCGGGGTCATGCGACGGTCCTTCCTCCCACGGTACGCAGCGCCATGGCATACAGTATCTCGTTGCCAGCCCATAGGACGTTCGGTCGCGGAAGGGGGGAGTCCGCTACAGCCGGGCCAGCACGTTGGCATGCAGCGAGCGGTGCAGCAGCCGGCTCAACCGTTCTTGACACCCTTCGCACCCACGGCTAGCAAACAGGCGCCTTACGGCAAGGCAACTTGCGCAGGGGCACACGGATGAGCGGAGACGAGGACGGCGGCGGTTCGTTCGAGGATCGCCTGCAGGCCGCGCGGCGCAGACAGGGGCTCGATATTCGGCCGTCGGAACCATCCGGCGGCCCGGATAGTCGCAGCCTCTCGGCGCTTGGCATCGGCTTGCGGGTGGGCGTGGAACTGGTGTCGGCCCTGGCGGTGGCGGTGGCCATCGGTTGGTGGCTGGACAAGTGGCTGCACACGTCGCCGGTGCTGCTCTCGCTGTTCGTGCTGCTTGGGGGCGCGGCCGGGGTGTTGAACGTCTGGCGCCTGATGGGGCCCGGACGGGCGGATGGACGGAAGTGATGGGGCATTCGCGCGGCGGCCCCGTGGGCAAAGGATGTGACCGTGGCGGCTGAAGGACACGCTATCGACGCCCTGGGGCAATTCCAACTCCATACGGTGGGCTCGTTCATCGGTGCTTCCGTCAACTTCACCCAGGCGAACCTGATGATGGTGCTCTCCGCCGGGGTCATCCTGGCGTTGCTGCACTATGGCGCGCGGCCGCGGGCGGTGGTTCCGGGCCGGCTGCAGGCCCTGGCGGAACTCAGCTACAACTTCATCCACGACATGTGCACCGACCAGGTCGGGGAGGAAGGCAGGAAGTTCTTCCCGCTGGTGTTCACGCTGTTTTTCTTCATCCTGATCGGCAACCTGATCGGCGTCTGGCCGTACGCTTTCACGTTCACCAGCCATATCGCCACCACCTTCGCGCTGGCGCTGCTGGTCATGGTGATTACCACCGTGGTGGCGCTGCGGCTGCACGGCTGGAAATTCTTCAGCTATTTCGTGCCGTCCGGGGTTCCGAAGCTGCTGCTGCCGTTGCTGGTGCCGATCGAGATCCTGTCCTATCTGTCGCGACTCGTCTCCCTCTCGGTCCGCCTGTTCGCCAACATGATGGCGGGCCACGTGATGCTGGAGGTGTTCGGCGCGTTCATCGTCATGCTCGGCGCCGCGGGTATGCTTTTCTGGGCCCCGGCCGTGGTGAGCCTGGCCGTGGACGTCGCGCTGATCGGCTTCGAGTTCCTGGTCGCTGTACTGCAGGCCTACGTGTTCGCCGTCCTTACCTGTATCTACCTGCACGACGCCGTGCACCTCCACTAAGCATCGTCATCATTCCCTGCCGCGCCGCCGGCGCAATCGGATCAAGAAAGGAACCGGATATATGGATCTCGCTTCTGCCAAGCAGATTGGCGCGGGCCTTGCGGTCATCGGCCTCGCCGGCGCCGGGGTCGGTATCGGCAACATTTTCGCCGCCCTGGTCTCCAGCATCGCCCGCAACCCGTCGGCACGTGACAATGTGTTCGGCCTGGCCATTCTGGGCTTCGCGCTGACCGAGGCCGTGGCGCTCTACGCCCTGGTCATTGCCTTCATCATCCTGTTCGTCTGACGGGCCGAGCCATCTGAAAGGGCGCACACCCGCGCCCCAGCCTCCGCCGGGAGCCCCCATGCGTCGGATCGCCGTCGTCGCACTCGTTCTGCTGGCCCTTCCCGCCGCCGCCATGGCGGAGGGAATGCCGCAACTCGACTTCAAGAACCCCCTGACGATCAGCCAGGTGGTGTGGCTGGCGATCATCTTCGCCATCCTCTACCAGATGCTGGCGCACTGGGCGCTGCCGCAGGTGGCCGCGGTGCTGGAAGCGCGCGCCGTGGCGATCGGCCGCGACCTCGACGCGGCACATCAGGCCAAGGCCGAATCCGACGCCGCGGTGGCTAACCTGACCGCGGCGACGCAACAGGCGCAAGCCGCTGCGCAAGCCGAGATCGCCAGTGCCGTAGCGGCCGCGAAGGAAATCGCGGCGACGCAATCCGTCGCGCTGCACGCACGGCTGGATGCCCAACTGGCCGAAGCCGAGCAGCGCATCGATGCGGCCAGGGTGGCCGCAATGGGCGCGCTGCGTCAGGTTGCAACCGAGACCGCCACTGTCATGGTGACCCGGTTGACCGGCCGGGCCGCTGCCGCTGGCACGGTGGAAGCGGCGGTCGACGACGCCCTGGCCGCCCGCAGCCCGGGCTGAAGGAATCTGCCGATGCACGCGGAAACGTTCTTCACCGATTCCCGCAGCTGGGTTGCCATCGCCTTCGTGATCTTTTTCGTGCTGCTCGGACGGAAGATCTGGACGGTGCTGACGGCCATGCTGGACAAGCGGGCCGACGCCATCCGCGCCGAACTGGCCGAGGCGCAGCGGTTGCGCCACGAGGCTGAGGTCATGCTGGCCGATGCCAATGCCCGCCGCGAGGTGGCCATGACCGAGGCGCAAGCGCTGCTCGAGGGCGCCAAAGGTGAGGCCGGCCGCCTCGCCGCCGCCGCCGAGGTGGAGGCGAAAGCCGCCGCCGAGCGTCGTGAGCGGATGGCGATGGAGCGCATCGCCGCCGCCGAGAAGGCCGCGGTGGACGAAGTCCGCAGCGCCGCTGCCGCGATCGCCGGCACCGCGGCGGAACGGGTCATCCGCCAGGAATTGACGCCGGAAGCCGACGGAGCCCTGATCGACCACGCCATCGGCGGCCTCCCCAACGCGCTGGGCCGCCGCGCCGCCTGACCGGCGGCACAGTTTCAGGCCAGCCAGCGCCGGCGGACGGTGCCGAGCGCGATCAGACCGGCGCCGATCAACGCCAGCGTCGCCCGTTCCGCCAGGTTCGACCCGGGCCGCACCAGAAGGGTGAAATGGCCGTTGCTGATGTCGCGACCGCTGAGGTCGATGGTGATGCGATTGCCGTTGATCATCAGGTCGGCCGGCGTGACCGGGATGGTGCTCTCGCCGACCTCGACTTGCAGGTCCTGGTCGTCCGGCAGCGCGGGGAAGGTCACCACCGGCCCGGTGAACGCCTCGCGGCGGACGGACAGGCAGCACCAGCCCTCGGAGAAGCTGAACACCAGCGCGCCGGCGGTCGCCTCCAGGCTGAGCGATGGATAAAAGCCGAGATCGGTGACCCCCGGGCCACTGCCGACGGTGAACTCGCGGGTCACCACCTTGGGCGCGGCAGTCTCGGAAAGCAGCCCGTCGATGCCGAGGTCGGGGATGCGCCATTCCACGGTGCCGGTCTGGCCGTCCAGGTAGGCGTCGGCCCGGGCGGGCGAGGCGAGCATCGGCATACCGGCCAGCAGCAAAAGCCCCAGCCCCGTTACCGCAGCCAATCTCCGATGCTTGCCTGTCACGTGAATAGGCTCCCAGAACGACAGCCGGACCGCAATGCCGCGCGGTGGCCCGGGGCGGCGGCGCCCCGGGCGCGCGATGCGGCTACTTCACGACGATGTAGCGGTAGGGGAAGTAATCGTCCGCCATCTGGACGAACTGGACGTTGGTTTTCGAAGCCCAGACGATGACCTGCTGATGCAGCGGGATGGTGGCGACGTCCTGCTGCAAGAGGGTGATGCTCTCGTCGATCATCGCGTCGCGCTTGGCCTGATCGGTTTCCGTGCCGATCTTGTCGACCAGGGCGTCGATCTTCGGATTCGAGTAGCCGCCGTCGTTGAGCTCACCGCGCGAGGAGCCGCTGCGGCTGGCGAGCAAGGAAAACAGCGCGTTGTGGGCGTCGTAGGTCGCCGGCGTCCAGCCCAGCATGTAGAAGCTGGTGTTGTACTTCGGCGGATTGATCTCGCCGAAATGCTTGGTCTTGGTCTGGGCGTTGAGATCGATCTTCATGCCGATACGGGCCAGCATGGCGACCACCGACGTGCAGATCGCCTCGTCGTTGACGTAGCGGTCGTTCGGGCAATCCAGGGTTAGACGGAACCCGTTCGGGTAGCCGGCATCGGCGAGCAGTTGCTTGGCCTTGGCGATGTCCACTGCCGGGCGCTTGTCGAGAGCGGCATTGTAGCCGTTGATGCCGGGACCCCACATCTCCCAGGTCGGATGCGCCTGGCCGCGCATGATGCGGCTGGCGATCAGGTTCTCGTCGATCGCCATGGCGAAGGCCTGGCGTACCCGCAAATCCTTCAGCGGGTTCTTGCCCTTCACGTCGGATTTCAGCAGCTCGTCGCGACTGACGTCCAGGCCGAGGTAGATCGTGCGCAGCTCGGGGGTCTGCCACAGCTTCAGGCCCGGGGTCTTGCTGATCCGGTCCATGTCCTGCGGCGGCACGGAGTAGATCATGTCGAGTTCGCCGGCGAGCAGCCCGGCGACGCGGGTGGCGTCGGAGCCGATCACGTCGAATTCGACGCGATCGACGTTGAACAGCGGCTTGTCCCACCAGCCCGGATTCTTCTCGACGATCGTGCGGCGGTCCGGCTCGCGCAGGGTCAGGCGGAACGGGCCGGTGCCCATGGCGTTGCGGACGGCGAAATTCTCGTCCTTGGTGGCGTCGATCTGCACCGGCACGGTGGCGTTGTGGGCTTCGCACCAGGCCTTCGACATGATCTGGAAGTTGGTCAGTTCCTGCAACAGGATCGGGTCGGGCTGCACCGTCTCGATGTCGATCGTCGTATCGTCGACCTTGCGGATTTCCTTCAGCGAGCCGAGCGGGGCGCGCATCAGCGAGCTCGGGGCGAGGATGCGCCCGAACGAGAACACCACGTCATCGGCGGTGAACGGAGAGCCGTCCTGCCATTTCACGCCAGGGCGCAGATGGAAGCGCCACACGGTGGGGCTGGTCTGCTCCCACTTCACGGCCAACGCCGGCTCGATCTTCAGGTCCTTGTCACGCCGGGCCAGTGGCTCGTAGATGCCCGACAGGAAGGAGAGCTGCACGGTCTCCTGCCGCGTGTCGGGGTCCATCGCGCCGACGTCGCCGTCATTCGCCCAGCGGAAACTGGCCGCGTTCGCGGCGCTGATGGTCATCGCAGTCGCCAGCAACGCGCCGAGCAACGTGATACGCGGTATAGGCATTCTATTGGTCTCCCAGACTTAGCCGGCGGGAGACTAGCAGCTTGCCCGCCTGATACAATCGGGGGCGGTTCGACACACGGGGGACGCATGCCAGCAGAGGTTTCAATCGGCCCGACCGACATCATCGGGCTGGTGGATGTGCAGCCGACCTTCATGCCGGGCGGCGAACTGCCGGTTGCGGGCGGCGAGACCGTGGTGTCGGCGATCAACCGGCTGCTGGCGCGCGCGTTCGTGCACGCGTTCGCGACGCAGGATTGGCATCCACCCGGGCATGCATCCTTCGCCAGCGCGCATGCGGGCAAGTCGCCGTACGAGGCGATCGAACTGGCCTACGGGTCGCAGATTCTGTGGCCGGATCACGCAGTGCAAGGCACGCCGAGCGCGGCAATTCATCCCGCTATTGAACTGGCCCGTGTCGAGGTGATCATCCGCAAGGGCTTTCATCCCGGCATCGACAGCTACTCGACGTTCTTCGAGAACGCCCGGACGACCGCGACCGGGCTGGACGGGTGGCTGCGCCAACGTGGCTTCCGGCGGCTGTTCCTTACGGGGCTGGCGACGGATTTCTGCGTGGGGTGGTCGGCCGAGGACGCGGTGCGGCTCGGCTACGATGTCGTGGTGATCGAGGACGCGTGCCGTGGCATCGGCCTGCCGACCGCCGATGGGCGCACCACGCTGGACGACACGCGCGCGCGGCTGGTCGGGCTTGGCGTGCGCTTCATCCGGAGCGACGATCTGGTTGCCTGACAGGGCCCGCCTTTACAGGAGAGACGCCGATGAAGATGACCGCCGCGGTGCTGCGCATGCAGGGCCTGCCGCGCCCTTATGCGAGCAGCAAGCCGATGACGATCGAGCAGGTGGATCTCGACCCGCCGGGACCCGGTGAGGTGCTGTACAAGATCATCGGCGCCGGGCTGTGCCATTCGGATCTGTCGACGATCGAAAATTTGCGGCCGCGCAAGCTGCCATCGATTCCGGGACACGAGGCGGCGGGGATCGTCGTCGAGGTCGGGGCTGGCGTGACCGCGTTCAGCCCGGGCGATCATGTGGTGAGCGTGTTCGTCTCAAGCTGCGGCGATTGCCGGTACTGCAATAATGGGCGACCGAATTTGTGCATGAGCAGTTTCTCGGCGCGCGCGGAGGGGACGCTGACCTCGGGGGCACGGCGACTGCGGCTGAACGGCGAGGTGCTGCATCATTACAGCGGGCTGTCGGTGTTCGCGCAGTACGCGGTGGTGATGGAGAATGCGCTGATCCGGATCGACGATGACGTGCCGCTGGAGGACGCGGCGATCTTCGGCTGTGCCGTCGTCACCGGCGTGGGCGCGGTGCTGAACACCGCACAGGTGCCGGCCGGCGGCCAGATGGCGGTGGTCGGGCTCGGTGGCGTCGGCATGAATGCGTTGCTCGGCGGCGTGGTCGCCGGTGCGGAGCGCATCGTCGCGGTCGATCTCAACGCCGACAAGCTGCGCATTGCGCGCGAACTGGGTGCTACCGACACGTTCCTCGCGGGCAACGCCGATGTGGCCGCGGAGATCAAGGCGGCGACATCAGGCGTCCTGGACTATGTCATCGAAACCGCCGGCGCGATCGAGGCGATGAACCTCGCCTATGCCATCACCGCGCGCGGCGGCATGGTGGTCAGCGCCGGGCTGCCGGCGGTCGATCGGGTCTTCTCCTATCCACACTCGGCACTCGTCTCGGACGAGAAATCGATCCGCGGCAGCTACATGGGAAGCTGCGTGCCGAAGCGCGACATTCCGCGCTTCATCGGCTTGTACCAACGTGGCAAGCTGCCGGTGCAAAAGTTGCGCAGCGGGTTTATCGGATTCGAGGACATCAATGCAGGATTCGACCGGTTGTCCGACGGCGCGGTCCTGCGCCAGGTACTCCAGCCGCACGCACAAAACCTCTCCCGCTTCGCGGGAGAGGTCGAGAGCGCGAAGCGCGCGAGGGTGAGGGTGATCGGG
>PLTJ01000315.1 GCA_003164455.1 Acetobacteraceae bacterium | reverse complement strand
GAAGGCACCGAAATGGTGATGCCGGGCGACAACGTCACCATCGACGTCGAGTTGATCCAGCCGATCGCCATGGATGAAGGCCTGCGTTTCGCCATCCGCGAGGGCGGCCGCACGGTCGGCGCCGGCGTGGTCGCGAAGATCTCGGCCTGACGGGAAAAGGGGTCGGTTCGCGAACCGGACGATAGACCATGGACAACCAGAACATCCGCATCCGCCTGAAGGCGTACGATCACCGCGTGCTGGACAACAGCACGAAGGAGATCGTGAACACGGCCAAGCGCACGGGCGCGCGGGTGCGTGGACCGATCCCATTGCCCACTCACATCGAGCGGTTCACGGTGAACCGCTCACCGCACATCGACAAGAAGAGCCGCGAGCAGTTCGAAATCCGGACCCATCGTCGGCTGTTGGATATCGTCGAACCCACCCCGCAGACCGTAGACGCGCTGATGAAGCTCGATCTCGCCGCGGGCGTGGACGTCGAAATCAAGCTGTAGACCGAACCATTGGCCTAAGGACCCGGCCTAACCGGGTCCCTCTGGGAAAGCACATGATGCGCACTGGATTGCTGGCAAAGAAGCTGGGCATGACCCGGCTGTTTCGAGATGACGGCACGCACGTGCCGGTCACGGTTCTGCACCTGGACAAGTTACAGGTGGTGGCCACGCGTACCGAGGAGACGGATGGTTATACCGCCGTTCAACTCGGTTGGGGGCAGGCCAAGGTGAAGAACGTGTCGAAGCCGAACAAGGGACACTTCGCTCGTGCGAAGGTCGAGCCGAAGGCGAAGTTGGCCGAGTTCCGAGTAACCGCGGACGCGATGCTGGAGCCTGGGGCGACGCTGTCGGCGGCGCACTTCCTGGTCGGGCAGAAGGTTGACGTGGTCGGGACCACGAAAGGCAAGGGGTTTGCCGGCGCCATGAAGCGCTGGAACTTCCGCGGCCTGGAGGCAAGCCACGGCGTGTCGGTCAGCCATCGCTCGCACGGCTCGACCGGCAATCGTCAGGATCCTGGCAAAACCTTCAAGAACAAGAAAATGGCCGGACATCTCGGGCAGGAGCGGGTGACCACCCTGAACCTCGAGGTGGCGGCGGTGGATGCCGAGCGTGGGCTGTTGATGCTGAAGGGCGCGGTGCCCGGTGCCAAGGGCGGTTTCGTTCTGGTGCGCGACGCGGTGAAGGCGACGCGACCGGCAGAGGCCCCGTACCCGGCGGCGCTCGCGGGCGCGGTGGGCTGAGGCACAGAAAAATGCAGATCGAGATCAAGACCCTCGACAATGGCAGCGCCGGCACCGCCGAGCTGCCCGACGCGATCTTCGGTGCCGAGCCGCGGGCCGACATCATGGCGCGTGTGGTTCACTGGCAGCAGGCAAAGCGCCGGGCCGGCACGCACAAGGTGAAGGGCATGGGCGAGGTGCAGGGCACGACCAAGAAGCCCTATCGCCAGAAGGGCACCGGCAATGCCCGCCAGGGCAGCCTGCGGGCGCCGCAGTTCCGCACCGGCGGCGTGGTGCATGGCCCGGTGGTGCGCAGCCACGAGTACAGCCTGCCCAAAAAGGTGCGTCGGCTTGGGCTGATTTCTGCTCTTTCGCAGAAAGCGAGGGACGGCAAGCTGGTCGTGCTGGATGTTGCTGCCGGCCAGGCCAAGACGAAGGGACTCGCGGCGCAGCTGAAGGCGCTGGGTTGGAGTTCGGCGCTGATTGTTGACCATACGGTGGATGAGGGCTTTCTGCAGGCGAGCCGCAACATCATCGGCGTCGACGTGCTGCCGACCGTCGGGGCCAATGTTTACGACATCCTGGCGCATGACGTATTGGCGATCACCACCGCCGGCGTCGAGGGCCTGAAGGAGCGCCTGGCATGAGCGAGACCGAGAAGGCGCCGCGCAAGCCGATCCTGTCGCGTGAGGCGATGTACCAGATCATCCGTAGTCCGGTGATCACTGAGAAGGCGACCCGTCTGGGTGAAAACAGCCAGATGGTGTTTCGCGTGGCCATCGACGCCACCAAGCCGGAGATCAAGGAAGCGATCGAGGGGTTGTTTGGTGTCAAGGTGGCCGCGGTGAACACGCTGGTGCAGAAGGGCAAGACCAAGCGTTTCAAGGGCCGGCCCGGTGTGCGGTCGGACGTGAAGAAGGCCTATGTGCGGTTGGCCGAGGGTCAGACGATCGATCTGACCACCGGTCTGGCCTGAGACGGGGGCGGCGAGATGGCACTGAAAAACTTCAACCCCGTCACGGCGAGCCTGCGCGGCACCGTGCTGATCGACCGCAGCGAGCTGTGGAAGGGCAAGCCGGTCAAGGCGCTGACCGTGGGCAAGCACTCCACGGGCGGGCGCAACAACCATGGCCGCATCACCAGCCGCTTCCGCGGCGGCGGTCATAAGCGCAGCTATCGAGTCATCGATTTCAAGCGCCGCAAGTTCGATGTCGTGGCGACGGTGGAGCGGCTGGAATACGACCCCAATCGGACGGCCTTTATTGCGCTGATTAAGTACCAGGATGGCGAGTTGGCCTACATCCTGGCGCCGCAGCGGCTACGCGTCGGTGATGCGGTGGTGGCCGGTGCCCGCGTCGACATCAAGCCGGGCAACGCGATGCCGCTGGCGGCGATCCCAGTCGGCACCATTGTCCACAACGTCGAACTGAAGACAGGCGCTGGCGGAAAGGTCGCACGCGCGGCGGGGCAGTACGTTCAGCTGGTCGGCAAGGATGCGGGTTATGCGCAGATCAAGCTGATGAGCGGCGAGCTGCGTATGGTGCGTGGCGAGTGCATGGCGACCGTTGGCGCGGTTTCCAACCCTGACAATTCCAACCAGCAGATCGGCAAGGCTGGTCGCAGTTGCTGGCTCGGGCGTCGCCCGCACAACCGTGGTGTCGTGATGAACCCGGTCGATCACCCGCACGGCGGCGGCGAGGGTCGCTCCTCGGGTGGGCGCCATCCGGTGACGCCGTGGGGCAAGCCGACAAAGGGGTACAAGACTCGTGGGAACAAGCGGACCGATCGCCTGATCATCCGCCATCGTAACAAGGGGAAGGGCTGATCCATGG
>PLTJ01000176.1 GCA_003164455.1 Acetobacteraceae bacterium | reverse complement strand
TCCCGCGCATCACCCGCCGGAACCCCTCCACCGACGGCACGCCGGCATCGCGGTAAGCCGCCATCAGGCGCTCGCGCTGCCGCTCGAACAGCCGCCGCTCCAGCGCCTGGCCGGTGGGCGTCAGCGTCAGCAGCCGCTGCCGCCGGTCGGCCCGGCCCTGGACCTGCGACACATAGCCCCGCGCGACCAGCGCGCCCAGCACGCGCGCCAGACTCTGCTTGGTAATGCGCAGGATCGCCAGCAACTCGGTGACCGGGATGCCCGGATTGCGGCCGATGAAGTGCAACGCACGATGATGCGCGCGCCCCAGTTCAAGTTCCTCCAGGATGACGTCGGCGACATTGGTGAAGTCGCGATAGGCGAAAAACAGCAGATCCTGCGCGGCGCGGATCTCCTCCTCGCGCAGGAACAGCAGGCTGCTGCCCGCGATACTGGGTACGCTTGCGTCAATCATGCTCAGATCACCCTCGCCGGGGTGCGGCAGCGCGGGCTTGGCATGGCTGGGTTGCCTCACAGTTACGGCAGTCTGATTGACGTATCAGGTTGTTCATTATAGCGTTAGTCCTGATCAAGCAATAATATTACAAGGAAAGCCCCCATGGCGCTGGTTCCTTTCGATGATCGTGACGGCGTGATCTGGTACGATGGTGCCCTGGTGCCGTGGCGGGAAGCGAAGCTGCACGTTCTCTCGCATGGGCTGCATTATGCCAGCGCCGTGTTCGAAGGCGAGAGGGCTTATGACAACCGTATCTTCAAGCTGCGCGACCACACCAAGCGGCTGAACGCCTCCGCCGGGATGCTCGGTTTCAAGATTCCTTTCAGTGTCGAGGCGATCGAGGCCGCCTGCCAGCAGGTGCTGGCGGGCAACGGCTTAACCGACGCCTACGTGCGCCCGGTCGCCTGGCGCGGTTCCGAGCAGCTCGCCGTCGGGGCGAAACTGACCAAGATTCATCTCGCCATTGCCTGCTGGTCCTGGCCCAATCCATACGGTGCCGACCGCATGAAGGGCTCGCGCCTGGCAATCTCCGACTGGAAGCGCCCACACCCTGAAACGGCGCCGACCGCCGCCAAGGCCTCCTGCCTTTACACCATCGGCACGCTGGCCAAGGACAAGGCGGAGGCCGAGGGCTTCGACGACGCCCTGCTGTTGGACTGGCGGGGCCGGGTGGCCGAGGAAACCGGCGCCAATATCTTCTTCGTTTTCAATGGCGATCTGCACACGCCGACGCCGGATTGCTTCCTCAACGGCATCACCCGCCAAACCGTCATAGCGATCGCCAGGCGCCTCGGGATGAAGGTGGTGGAGCGGACGATCATGCCCGAGGAAATGAAGGGCGCGAGCGAGGTCTTCCTGACCGGCACCGCCGCCGAGGTAACGCCGCTGCGCCAGATTGGCGACCTGCATTTCACCCCGGGCCCGATCACCGAGAAACTGCTGCACGAGTACGAGAAGCTGACCCGCATGACGCCGGAAGAGGTGGAGCGGCTGGCGCCGATCTGAAGGCCGGGGGGTTTCCCCCGGTTTTTCCCATCATCAGCGCCGGCAGCAGAACCAGCCAGGCGATGCGGGCCTGGTAGCGTGCATTGGGCCGCGACAGCACCCCGCCCGCCGCNNCTTGCCGCCGCGCCGGCGAGCAGCAGCGCCGCGAACGGCGGGTTGAGCGGCGCGGCGAGCGCCGGCAGGGTGCCGCGTGCCTGCATCCCGGCCCGGAAGCGCGCCTCCTCGCTGGGCGGAAAATAGGCGCGCAGGCTGCCCACCACGGACTCCTCAAGCCAGTTGGTGCCCAGCGTGTCGCCCAGTTCCACCAGGCGGAGTTGTGTCCAGGTGTTGGCGAGCGCGGCCCGCAGCACCGCCCCGGGCTCCTCGCGCAGCGTTCTGGCAACAATGGCCGACGCCTCCGGTGCCAACGCCTTCGGCCCGCCCGGCGTCGTCCACACCGGACCGTCGCCATCCCACAGAAACGCGTCGCTTTCGCTCGGCAGCCGGCCAACCCAGGCGCATAGGCGCCAACCCGCCCGCGGGCAGTCCCGCTCGATCACCAGGCGCGCCGGTCCGTCCGCGACCAGCCGCGCGAGCGCGAACACCGAGCCGTAAGGCGAAATACCGAAGCGCCCGTTCCCGGCCAGGTTACCGGCCAGCAGGATGACCACCGCGCCGAGCAACGGCGCCCCCGCCGCCAGCACCGGCCGCCAGCGCCGAACCAGCAGCACCACGATCCCCACGCACGCGGCGGCCACCACGAGGTGGGACAGGTGGGCCGCGATGGCGAAAGTCCCCAGCACGCCCGCCCAGCGCCGCTCACCCGGACGCAGGCTGGCGCCGAAGCCGAGCACAAACAGGCACAGCACCACCACCGGCGCGAAGATGTCCGGCATCAGCAACGAGACGAACCAGGGCGCCGCACTGCCGGTGGCCAGCACGGCGCACAGGGCAAGGTGAAAACCCGCCGTCGGCAGGGCGATCGCCTTGCGCGTCAGCCACAGCAGGTGCGAGACCAGCAGGGCCTGCCCCAACACCGCCAGCCACAGCGTGGTGCGGCCATGCCAGAACAGCAGGAACGGGCCGTAAACCCAGGGCTTGTCCCACACCATCGTGGGCTGGCTGGCCTGCACCAGGTAGGCGTGGGTGTCGCTGAACAGGATCGGATAGCGGTTGGCGACGGCCGGCCAGCACAGCAGCAACGCCCCGGCCACGATGGCACCCGCCGCACGCCAGGCGTCCCGCTGCCGTTGTTGTGATATCGAACTGATCGCCATGGTCAGCATGACGGGCATCCCGTGCGCGTTGCCCGCCGGCTACCCGATCCCGCCCGGGCTGTCGCGGCGCGCGCCGTTGGGCCGCGACAGCCCGGCATACCGGGTCCCCTCAGGTCAGATAGCGCGCCGTCAGATGCGCCTCGAACTCCAGCGGGTCGAGTGGCTTGCCGGTGGCGTGTCGCAACAGGTCGTTGAAGCTGAGCAGACTGCCCAAGCCGTGCACGTGCGCGCGCAACCAGGACACCAGCGGCGTCAGGTCACCCCGCGCGAGCGATGCGTCCAGCGCCGCCACCTCGCGGCGCGCCGCCGCCATCAATTGTGCCGCGGCCATGGCCCCCAGCGTGTAGCTCGGGAAATAGCCGAACGCCCCTTCGTACCAATGGATGTCCTGCAGACAGCCATGGGCATTGTCGGGCGGTGAGATCCCGAGCAGCGAACGCATGCCGTGGTTCCAGGCGCTGGGCAGGTCAGCCACCACGAGGTCGCCCGCGATCATCGCCTGTTCCAGTCGGAAACGCAGGATGACGTGTGCCGGATAGGTCAATTCGTCGGCGCCAATCCGGATGAACCCGCGCTCCACCCGGCGCCACAGCCGCGCCAGATTATCGCCGGCATAGGGCGCCGGATCGCCGCCGAAAAACAGAGGCAGCTCGCGGCCGAGCCAGCCCAGGAAGCCATCCGACCGGCAGGCCTGCATCTCGAGAATCAAACTCTGGCTCTCGTGTACCGCCATGCCGGAGGCGGCGCCCACGGGCTGGCGCGCCCAGTCCGTGGGCAGGCCGCGCTCGTACAGCGCATGGCCGGTCTCGTGCATCACCCCCATCAGCGCCGGCGTGAAATCCTGCTCGTCGTAGAGGGTGGTGATGCGGATGTCGGTCGGCGTGCCGCCGCAGAACGGATGAACGGAGCGATCGAGCCGCGAATGCTCCGGCTCCAGCCCGGCCTGGGCGGCGAGGTGCCGGCAGAGCGCCTCCTGCACCTGCGCGGGGAACGGCCCTGGCGGTCGCGACGCCTGCGGCTGGCGGGCCTGCAGTTCCTCGGCCAGCGGCAGCGCCTCGCGCAGGAAAGTGTCGTAGGCCGTAAAAACCGGCTCGACATCGGCGACGCCGATGCCGCGCTGGTAGCCATCCATCAGCGCGTCGTACGGTGACAAGCGGAGCCCCGCGGCGAGTGCTCCGGCCTGTTCGCACACCAGCGCCAGCACCTCGCGCAGGGCCGGCGCCACCAGGGGGAAATCGGCGGTGCGGCGTGCTTCGCGCCAGATCTTCTCGCAGGCCGAGTTGGCGCGCGCCTGGGCCTCCACCAGGTCGGCCGGCAACGCGCTCGCCCGCGTCTGGGCCTGGCGCATCAGCGTCAGATTGGCGAGCTTCCAAGGGTCCGGGTCCTCGCCGTCGGCCTCCGCCTCGGCAAGATCGTCGGCCACCTCGGAGGCGATGAGCAATCCATGGGCCAGGCCGGCCAACACCGCGAGCTGGTCGCCGCGCGCCGCCCCGCCCCCCGACGGCATCATCGCCGCAGCATCCCAGGACAGCATGGCAGACGTCTCCTGGATCGTGGCGATGCGCGCGAAACGGGCCACCAGCCGCTCATAGGCAGGCGCATCGGGCGCCGCTGCCGTTCCGAGTCGCGGCAGCGCCGGTCTGGCCAGCTCCACCGTGGCATCGGCTGGCTGCCAGTTGTCATCTTCCGACGCCTCCAACTGCAGGCTCTCCCAGTCCTGCGGCCGTTGTGGCCATTCCGCCGGTGGCGGCGGCTCGGGCTCGGGCAGCGGCCGGATGACGCGGCGCGCATAGGCACCGAACACGCCCAGCAACGCCAGCGCGAGGCCGAACCAGGTGAACGCGTAGCCGAGATGGTTGTTGGGTGGACGCGGCAGGCGCGCCTGCGGGATCGGGTAGCCGTCCACCGGTCCCTGCGCCAGTTGCATCAACACGAACGGCAGCACCGGCGCGACGCCGAGCACCGTCCCGATGGTGCCGGGGTTCATCGTGTAGAACCGCCGCGCGTTGGGTACGTCCGGCGGCGTGAACAGCCCTTGCTGTTCACTCGGCCGCAGCCAGCCGGTGACCGACACGGTGCCGCCCGGGGTCGGCACCGCCACTTTTCGCGTCGTCGGAATCCAGCCCCGATCGACTATCACCATGGTGCCGTTGTCCATCTGCAGCGGCATCAGCACTTGCGCGCCCATCGTCGAGCCCTCGCTGGTGTCGCGCACCTCGGCGCCGTACCAGGCGAGCAGGTCCGGCAGCCAACGCCCGACCAGGCGCACCTTTTGCAGGGGGCGCGGATCGAACGGCAACGGCACCGGAGCGGCGGCATCCGCGGCGTCCAATTGCGCCAGCAGCCCCAGCTTCCAGTGCAGCCGTTCCAGTTGCCACACCCCCAGCCCGATCAGCACCGCCAGCATCACGGCGGTCATCGCCCCGGGCACCAGCAGACGGCGCCATATACTCACGACCCTCTACCCCCCTGCATCTCACTGGCGCGGTAGCGGAACTGCAGCGCCACCAGAGCCGCCTTGAACGGCCGCATCATCAGCACTGCCAGCGGGATCGTCACCACCGGCCACAGTATCGCGTGCACCCAGAGCGGCGGGGTAAAGCGGAACTCAACCCAGAACGCCAGTCCGACCACCACGGTGGCGAGGACAAAAATCACCAGCACCGCCGGTCCGTCGCCGCTATCGTGGGCACGCAGATCGAGGCCACAGACCGGGCAGCGCTGGCGTACGGTGAGCAGCCCGGTGAACAACGGCCCCTGCCCGCAGCGCGGGCAACGGCAGGTCAGCGCCACCCGCCACCACGACGGCAAAGGCCGCACCATCATGGTGCGGCCTCCCCATCGACGTGCCGGCAGGGGACGTGCGTGTTCATTCCTGCGCGATCACGCCGTGGCCGAACCAGTAGATGCAGACGAACAGGAACAACCAGACCACGTCAACGAAGTGCCAGTACCAGGCGGCTGCCTCGAAGCCGAAGTGCCGCTGCGGCGTGAACTGCCCGCGCATGGCCCGGACGGTGCAGACGATCAGGAAACAGGTGCCGACGATGACATGGAAGCCGTGGAAGCCGGTGGCCAGGAAGAACACCGACGGATAGATGCCGCCGCCGCTGAACTTGAACGGCGCCCCGGAATACTCGATCGCCTGGAAGGTGGTGAAGCTCAGCCCCAGCAGAACCGTCAGGATCAGGCCCTGCACCAGCACCTTGCGGCTGCCCTCGATCAGCCCGTGATGGGCCCAGGTGATCGTGGTGCCGGACAGCAGCAGGATCATGGTGTTCAGGAACGGCAAGCCGAACGGATCGAAGGTCAGCACGCCCTGGGGGGGCCACATCGGCGTATCGGTACCGAGCACGTGCTCGGGCATCAGGGCGAAGTAGAAATAGGCCCAGAAGAAGCCGACGAAGAACATGACCTCGCTGGCGATGAACAACAACATGCCATAGCGCAGGCCGAGGCGGACCACAGGGGTGTGCACGCCGGCCGCGCGGCTCTCCTTCAGCACGTCGCGCCACCAGAAGAACATCACGCCGAGCACGATCGCCAGCCCGAGCGCGAGGGCGATGTAGTTGCCATAATGGGCGGCGAAGACGACGCCGAGCACGGTCAGGCCGCCACCGAGCGCGCCGGCCAGCGGCCACGGGCTGGGATCGACCAGGTGGTACGGCTGCTTCAGGCCGGAACCGGCGGAAAGCGCCCCGCCGTGCGAATCGGTGCTCATGCTTGGTCTGCCGGAGTAGATGGTTGGCATCATCTCCTAATCCCCCATTGCTTCAAGTCACCGTACCAGCGGTCCGACATGCGGCCCGGCCGAGGCGAGCGCGCCAGTGCGAGCGGCGTCGTCAAGGCTGCGAAAGAAGGTGTACGACAGCGTGATGGTCTTCACGTCGGCCGTGCCGGGGTCCGCGGCCAGCGCCGGGTCAACCCAGAAGCTCAGCGGGAATTGCATATCCTGGCCAGGCGCCAGTTCCTGCTCGGTGAAGCAGAAGCACGCCGTCTTGTGGAAATATTTTGCCGCTTTCTCAGGGGTGACGTTGTAGGTCGCAATCCCGGTGACCGGCACCGCGGCGAGGTCGCGCGCGGTGTAGAACGCCACCTGCTCGGCGCCGAGCGGCAACCGGATTTCCGCTTGCTCGGGGCGGAAGCGCCAGGGCAGGGCGGGGTCCGTGTTGGCGTTGAAACGCACCACCACGGTGGTCGTGCCCACCCCGGGGCTGGCGGCCAGCCCGATCTTCGGCGTGCCGCCGAACCCGGTGGCGGCGCAGAACATCCGATAGAGCGGCACCGCGGCAAAGGACATCCCGACCATGCCCAGCACCACCGCGGCGAGCACAGCGCCAAGGGCGCCGTTGCGGCGCGGGCGAGGGCGCGGAAAGGGCGGAGGCCGGGTCATGCGTCAGGGGACGTGATGGATCAGCTTGACCAGCGTGATCAGATAGAACAGGCCGCACAACCCCACCAACGCCAGCAACATGGCGATGTTGCGCCCGCGCCGATGGTGCGCCATCGCGGCGCTCTCGGTTCGGCTCAGCGAAGCCCCCCTCCGGGGCCGGGGGTCAGACAAGGAAACGGTCCATGGCAAGCGCCCCAAAAAGGACGAAGAGATACAGGATCGAAAACTTGAATGTCGCCCTGGCCGGCGCATCCCCGGTCAGGCTGATGCCGCCGGCGTCCTGGCGGTCGTGCAGCACCCGCCAGGCGCGCTGGAGGAAGCACGCCCCCAGCAGCGCCGCCGCCACGCCATAGAGCGGACCCGCCAGGCCGAACGCCCAGGGAGAAAGCGACAGAAACACCAGCAGCACGGTGTAGAGAAAAATCTGCCGGCGGGTCTCCCGCGCGCCGGCAACCACCGGCAGCATCGGCACGCCGGCGCGTTGGTAGTCGCCATGCGCCCACAGCGACAGCGACCAGAAATGCGGCGGCGTCCAGGCGAAGATGATCGCGACCATCAGCAGCGGCGTCACATCGAGGCCGCCGGTCACGGCCAGCCAGCCGATCGCCGGCGGGAAGGCGCCGGCGGCGCCGCCGATGACGATGTTCTGCGGCGTCCGCCGCTTCAGCCACATCGTATAGACAAAGACGTAGAAGCAGATCGAGAACGCCAGGCTCGCCGCCGCCGCCGGATTGGTCGCCAGTCCCATCACGATGACCGATGCCGCGGCGAGCGTGACGCCGTAGGCGAGCGCTTCGCCGGGCGCGATCCGCCCGGCCGGGATCGGCCGCCGCGCGGTGCGGCGCATGATGGCGTCGATATCGCGGTCGTACCACATGTTGATGGCCCCCGCCGCCCCGGCGCCCACCGCGATGCACAGGATGGCGGTGACAGCCAACACCGGGTGCAGCCGGCCCGGGGCCATCAGCAGGCCGACGAGCCCGGTGAACACCACCAGCATCATCACCCGCGGCTTGAGCAGCGCGATCCAGTCGGCGGCGGTTGAAATGGCGATGTCGGGACCGGCGAGCGACAGCGGCGCATTGCCGCCCCCGCCCTGGCCGGTCACCACTGCAACGTTGGTGTTCATCGGTGGATCCTGCTTTCACTCAGCGGAAGAGCGGCAGTTCGGCAAAGGTGTGGAACGGCGGTGGCGAGCTCAGGGTCCATTCCAGCGTGGTCGCTCCCTCGCCCCAGTAGTTCGCCGCCAACGGCACTTTCGAGGTGAAGGTGCGGTAGCAGATGAACAGGAACAGCACGACCGACGCCGCGCTGATATAGGCGCCCATCGAGACCACATAATTCCATCCGGCGAAGGCATCCGGATAATCGGGATAGCGGCGCGGCATCCCGGCCAGGCCGAGAAAGTGCATCGGGAAGAACGTCAGGTTGACGCCGACGAACATCATCCAGAAGTGGATCTTGGCCAGGGTCTCCGGGTACTGCCGGCCGGACATCTTGCCGATCCAGTAGTAGA
>PLTJ01000092.1 GCA_003164455.1 Acetobacteraceae bacterium | reverse complement strand
GTCTCGATGGACATCGAGATCGACGCCCTGCTGAAGCTGCGCGCCGATCTCAATGCCCGCAGCGCCAAGGACGGGCCCGGCGCCTTTAGGCTTTCGGTCAACGACCTGATCATCAAGGCCGCCGCCATCACGCTGCGGCGGATGGGGAAGGTGAACGCCGCGTGGACCGAGGAAGGCGTGGCGCTGTTTGACGACGTCGATATTTCGGTGGCGGTGTCGATTCCCGACGGACTGATCACGCCGATCGTGCGCCAGGCCGACCGCAAGGGCCTGACCACCATCAGCAACGAAATGAAGGACCTCGCGGCGCGCGCGAAGAGCGGAAAACTGAAGCCGGAGGAATTCCAGGGCGGCGGCTTCTCGATTTCCAACATGGGCATGTATGGCGTGTCCGACTTTGCCGCCATCATCAACCCGCCGCAGGCCGGCATCCTCGCCGTCGCCGCTGGGCAGCCACGCGCGGTGGTGAAGGACGGGGCGCTAGCGATCGCCACCGTCATGACATGCACGCTTAGCGTCGACCACCGGGTGGTGGACGGCGCGCTGGGAGCCGAATGGCTGGCTGAATTCAAGCGCGTGGTGGAAGACCCGCTGAGCCTGCTGCTGTGAACGGCGAGGTCATCCTCCGCGACGCCGTCCTCGGCGAGGAGGCGCGCGTCGTGCAGTTCGTCCGCGCGCTGGCAGAGTACGAAAAGCTGCTGGAAGAGGCGCGCGGCACCGAGGCGGATTTCCGTCGCGCTTTGTTCGGTAGACCACGGCGCGCCTGGGCACTGTTCGCGGAATGCGATGGCAGGGCTGTCGGTTTTGCTCTCTGGTTCTACAATTTCTCTACGTTCGCGGCAAAGCCCGGGCTCTATGTCGAGGATGTGTTCGTCGCTTCGGAGCATCGCGGACGGGGGATCGGCCGGATGATTTTCCGTCATCTCGCGCGCCGGGCGCTCGACGAGGGGTGCGGGCGCATGGAATGGCGGGTACTGGACTGGAACGCGCAGGCGATCGGCTTCTACCGCTCGATTGGTGCGCGCCCGATGGACGACTGGACGGAGCAGCGCCTCGATGGCGACGCGCTGGCGGAATTTGGCGAGTAGGCACGATTACCCCCCCAACCTTGGTCCGCTTCGCGGGCCAAGCCCACAAGCGGAGGGGAAGAAGGAGAAGAACATGGCCGACCAATCCTTCGACCTTATCGTGGTGGGCGGCGGGCCCGGTGGCTACGTCACCGCCATCCGCGGCGCCCAACTCGGCATGAAGGTGGCCTGCGTCGAGCGCGAGCACCTGGGCGGCATCTGCCTGAACTGGGGCTGCATCCCCACCAAGGCGCTGCTGCGCTCGTCGGAAATCAATCACCTTCTCCATCACCTTAAGGATTTCGGCTTTGCTGCCGACAACATCCGCTTCGACCTTGCCGCGGTGGTGAAGCGCTCCCGCGCGGTGGCCAAGCAACTCGCCTCGGGCGTCGGTTTTCTGCTGAAGAAGAACAAGGTGACGGTGTTCGACGGCCACGGCCGGCTGGCCGGCAAGAACACGCTGGCGGTCGAAAAGGACGGCAAGCCGGTCGCCACCCTCAAGGCGCCGCACATCATCCTGGCCACCGGCGCGCGGGCCCGCCAGCTTCCCGGCCTGGAGGCGGACGGCAAACTGATCTGGACCTACAAGGAGGCGATGGTCCCCACCGCCATGCCGAAATCGCTGCTGGTGGTGGGTTCCGGTGCCATCGGCGTCGAGTTCGCCAGCTTTTACCGCAACATGGGCGCCGAGGTGACGGTGGTGGAGGTGCTCGACCGCGTGCTGCCGGTCGAGGACGAGGAGATCTCCGCCTTCGCCCAGAAAGCCTTCGAGAAGCAGGGCATGAAGATATTCACCTCCGCCATGGTGAAGGGGGCGAAGAAGAACGCCGACAGCGTGACCGTGACGATCGAGACCGGCGGCAAGTCCAGCGAGATTACCGTGGATCGTGTTATTTCCGCCGTCGGTATCGTCGGCAACACCGAGAACCTCGGCATCGAGGGCACGGGGGTAAAAGTCGATCGCACCCACGTGGTGATCGACGAATTCTGCCACACCGGCGAACCTGGCGTGTATGCCATCGGCGATCTGGCCGGTCCGCCCTGGCTCGCCCACAAGGCCAGCCACGAGGGCGTGGTCTGCGTCGAGGCGATCGCCGGGCTGCATCCGCACCCGATCGACTGGAGCAACATTCCGGGCTGCACCTATTGCCGCCCACAGGTGGCCTCGGTCGGCCTCACCGAGGCGCGCGCCAAGGCCGCCGGCCACTTGGTGAAAGTCGGAAGATTTCCGTTCATCGGCAACGGCAAGGCGATCGCGCTGGGCGAGTCCGAAGGCATGGTGAAGACCGTGTTCGACGCCAAAACCGGAGAACTGCTCGGCGCCCACATGATTGGCGCCGAAGTGACGGAACTGATCCAGGGTTTCGTCGTCGCCCGCACGCTGGAGACCACCGAGGCCGAGCTGATGGAGACGATCTTCCCGCATCCGACGGTGAGCGAGACCATGCACGAGGCCGTGCTTGACGCCTATGG
>PLTJ01000250.1 GCA_003164455.1 Acetobacteraceae bacterium | reverse complement strand
CGGCGATGTCGGTGCGCTCGTCGCGGCCGACCAGCGTGGCCTTGAGGCTGGTGTTGTCCTGCAGGGTGACGGTGATCTCGTCGGCGCCCTCGATGACGTGGTTGTTGGTCACCACGATGCCGGACGGATCGACGATGAAGCCCGATCCGAGGCTCTGCATCCGGCGCGGGGGCGCCTGCGGCGCGCGGTCGCCGTGCTGGCCCGGCGGGTGGTTGCGGTCGAGGAAGTCGCGGAAGAACTGCTCGAACGGCGAGCCGGGCGGGAAGTTCGGCACTTCCGGCCCCAGCCGGTCGGCGCGCGCCTGCACGTTCTGGCTGGAAGAAATGTTCACCACACCGGGCAGCAGCTTCTCGGCGAGGTCGGCGAAGCTGTCCGGCGCCGGCCGCGCCTGGGCAAGGACGGGCACGGCCACCGGCATCACAAGGGCCGCGGCCAGCAGCACGGCACGGGCACGTACGGCCAGTCGCATCGAAGGTCGCATCGGCGAGGCTCCCAATGGTCTCGGGCCCAGAGAACCTGGGCTGGTCGTCACTATGTGGCGGCGGCCCGCGCCGGCGGCAAGCCGGCAAGGGCCGCCGGGCGGTCAGGGCGCGGGCTGCGTCTCGGGGGTCGGCGCCTGGTGCAGCAACCGCAGGAAGTCGTCGCTGGGCGACAGCACCAGGCGCGAGGTGCCGGAAGCGAACGCCTCACGATAGGCTTGCAGCGTCCGCCAGACCGAGAAGAAGTGCGGGTCGCGCTGGTACGCATCGGCGTAGAGGGCGATCGCCTGCGCCTCGCCCTGGCCGCGCAGTTTGTCGGCCTGGGCGCGCGCATCGGCGAGGATGACGGTGCGTTCGCGCTCGGCATTGGCACGGATTTTCGCCGATGCCTCGGCGCCCTCGGCACGGCCCTGGCGGGCGACGCGCTCGCGCTCGGCGTTCATCCGGGCCAGCACGGCCTGGGTGTTCTCCTCCGGCAGGTCGGCGCGGCGGATGCGCACGTCCTCGACGTTGATGCCGAAGCTGCGCATCTCGCCGTTCACCTGGTCGCGGATCAGCCCCATGATACGGCCGCGCTGTGAGGACAGCACGTTCAGCAGTTGCTCGTTGCCGAGTACTCTGCGCAGCGACGACGACACCACCGAATTCAGCCGGGCACGGATGCCGTCCTCGGTCGGCCCGACCGTCTGGTAATATTGCACCGGGTTGGTGATGTGGTAGCGGGTGAAACTGTCGACGTTCAGGCGGCGCTGGTCGCCCAGGATCACTTCCTCCGGCGGCACCTCATAGTCGAGCAGCCGGCGGTCGAAGCTGATGACGGTCTGCATCAGCGGCAGCTTGACGTGCAGGCCGGGGGTGGTGATCACCCGGATGGGATCGCCAAACTGGACGATGAGCGCCTGCTCGGTCTGGTGGACCACGAACAGGGAGGAGTCGGCGAGCAGCGCCAGCACGATGACCAGCGCTACGCCGGCGGCGGCGAGGCGGTTCATCGCGATGCCCCCCGCGGCGGAGCGGGCGCATTGACCACCGGCGGCGGCGGTGCCAGTGGCGGCGCCGGCGGCCTGGTGGCATCGCTCAAGGGCAACAGCGGCAGCACTCCCTTCAGGCTGTCGTCGAGGATGATGGCCGGAGTCTTGGTGAGGACCTCCTGCATGGTTTCCAGGTAAAGGCGCTGCATGGTGACGTCCTTGGCCGCGTTATAGGCCTGCAATACGGACAGGAAGCGCTGCGCCTGGCCGGTGGCCGCGGCCACCGAGGCCTGACGGGCGCCGTCCGCCTCGGCGACGATGGCGGCGGCGTCGCCGCGGGCACGCGGCACGATGTCGTTGTGATAGCCCTCGGCCTCGTTGCGCATGCGGTCGGCATCGGTGTTGGCGCGCTGAACGTCACGGAAACTGTCGATGACGGCGGCCGGCGGATCGACCTTCTGCAACTGGATCTGGGTGATCTCAACGCCGGAGCCGTAGTTGTCCATGACGGCCTGCACGCCGGTCTTGACCGATTCCTCGATCGCCGCGCGGGCATCGGTGAGGGCGGGCTGGATGGGGGTGCGCCCGATCACCTCGCGCATCACGCTTTCGGCCACCGACTTCACCGTGTAGGCCGGGTTGCGGGTGTTGAACAGGAAATGGCCGGCATCGTTGATACGCCAGAACACCGCGAAGTCGATGTCGATGATGTTCTCGTCGCCGGTCAGCATCAGGCTTTCGGCGGGGACGTTGGCGGTCACGTCGCCGCGGCCCTGGGAGTTGGCCGCTTCGGGCGAGCGGTAGCCGATCTCGATGCGGTTGATGCGGGTGACGGCCGGCAGCAGCACGCTCTCGATCGGCCAGGGGAAGTGCCAGTTCAACCCGGACCCGGTGGTTTTGACATAGGCGCCGAAGCGCATCACCACGCCCTGTTCGTCGGGCTGGACGCGGTAGGTGCCGCTGACCACCCAAAGGCCGATCACCACAATCGCCAGCACGGCCACGCCACGCCCGCCGCTGAAGGTCCCACGGGGAGCGCCGGGAACGCGGGGGGGGCGCGGGCCACGCGGGCCACCGAGCCCGGGCGGCAACATGCCGCGCAGGAAGCCCTGAAGACGGGCGATCAGTTCTTCCAGGTCGGGCGGAGTGGGGCCGCCGGAGCCGCGCGGGCCGCCGTTCCATGGCCCCTGCGGGCCGCCTGGCCGCCCGCCCGGGCGCCGGCCATCACCGCCACCGGGGGTGCCCCAGGGACTGGGGCCGCCCGACCCGCCGCCGGGGCCGTCGTCGGAGCCGCTATTGTTCCAAGGCATGAAAAAGGGTCGCTCCTGTGTGGCGGGGGCCGCGCCAGCGCGGCGTCACCGAAAGGCCTATTGGCACCTTGCGCCGCGCAGGCCATATCCCATGACCTTGGCGCGGCTGCATATTGACCGGCTACNNACGTGTCGCTGCTGACCGACCGGGCGCACGCCGAGGCGATGGAGCCGGTGCGCCGCCAGGTCGAGGCGCTGCTCGCCCGCCAGCCTGGGGTGAAGAACGCAACCGCGGTGCTGACCGGGCCCAAGGCCGCCGCGCCGGCTGCCGGGCATGGGCATGGCCATGGCCACGGGCATGGCGGCCAGGACCGCGCCATGCTGCTGCCCGAGATACGCGCCATCGTGGCGGTCGCCTCCGGCAAGGGCGGGGTGGGCAAGTCCACCGTCGCGGTCAACCTGGCGGTGGCGCTGGCGCGAATCGGGCTGAAGGTCGGGCTGCTGGACGCCGACATCTACGGCCCCAGCCTGCCGCGCATGCTCGGCCTGTCGCGCCGGCCGGACGTGGAGGGCGACAAGATGGTGCCAGTCCCGGCCTGGGGCCTGTCGGCCATGTCGATCGGCTTCCTGGTCGAGGAAGAGACGCCGATGATCTGGCGCGGCCCGATGGTGATGGGGGCGCTGGAACAGATGATGAGCCAGGTGGCCTGGGGACCGCTCGACATCATGATCGTGGACATGCCGCCCGGCACCGGCGACGCCCAGCTCACCATGGCCCAGCGCGTCACCCTGGCCGGCGTGGTGATCGTCTCGACCCCGCAGGACATCGCCCTGCTGGATGCCCGCCGCGGCGTGCGCATGTTCGAACGCACCAATGTGCCGGTGCTCGGGCTGATCGAGAACATGAGCTATTTCTGCTGCCCGNNCGGCTGGGCTGCGAATTCCTCGGCGAAGTGCCGCTGCTGCTGGATATCCGCGCCGCCTCGGACGCCGGCGCGCCGATCGTCGCCGCCGATCCGACGAGCCCGGCCGCCGAGGCCTTCACCGGCATCGCCAAACGCCTCTGGGAGAAAGTGCAGGCCCCGGCCGCCGCCACGCCGCGCATCGTCATCGGCTAGAGCGGGATGAGCGCTGAAGG
>PLTJ01000108.1 GCA_003164455.1 Acetobacteraceae bacterium | reverse complement strand
GGGTTCGTTCTTCGGCCAACTCCGGACCTTTGACAGACGGCAGCGTTGGTCCGCCCAGGGTCACGGCGGCGGTCCGGCGCAGAACCTCACACCTGCCGACAAACCGGCCCCGACTGGAAGGCCGCCCTACAACCCGCCGAAATCTTTGGGCTGAGGTATCATACCAAGCGGCAGAGGGATTGACTCGTCGTGGCAGGCGCAGGCCGGCCATCCACGACTTCGGTGCGGCCCGCAAGGCGTGGATGGCCGGGTCGAGCCTCGGGTCGAAGCCCCCGGGGGCCGGGGGCGGCCATGACGGTCGTTGCTGGATGGCCCGGTCAAACCCCGGATCGAAGCACCCGGGTCGAAGAGCCCGGGGGCCGGGGGCGGCCATGACGAAAACAGCGTCGCGTGTCGCCAAATGCGATTGCCCTGACCCCTCCCCCCAGCCCTGGGCCGCGAAGCGGACCGAGGCTGGGGGGTGGGGTTCGCGGAACGGTCAGCCTTTCCGCCCGTTGGTGTGAGGTATCAATGCCGCATTTCTATCCGTGAGAGAAAACTGCGTAGGCGTTCGTGAGCCTGCATGCCGGCGTCCATGAAGACGATCCGCGACGACACGGCGCGGGCGATGCCGACACGCTGCTGCTGGCCGCCCGACAACTCGCGGGGCAGGCTGTCCAGCTTGCCGCCTTGCTTCGGCGTCGGCCCAGCATCGCGGCGGCAAACTGCTGTCACACCGAGAGGAATGGTGTAAGCACTCGAGCGGAAAACTTCTTATCGGGTGATGGTGGCATGCGGGCGGATCATTCCGGGGCGGCGCGACGGCAGGGCGTCGGACTCCTCTTCGCTGGCCTGGCGGCGACCAACGCCGCGGCGTGGGTCTGGGCGTGGACGATGTTGCACGACCGGCCGACGCTGCTCGGCATCGCCTTGCTGGCCTGGGTCTTCGGCCTGCGTCACGCGGTGGACGCCGACCACATCGCCGNNCGGCGGCGGTGGCGGCGGGGGGGCTCGATGGGGCCAAGGACCTCGGCGGCGTCGTCGGCACGCTGGTGTCGGGAATCTTCCTGATCGTCATCGGGGTGGCGAACCTGGCCATCCTGCGCGGGATCTGGCGCGGTTTCCGCCAGGCGCAGCGCGGTGAGGCGCTCGACGAGCACGCACTCGACATGCTGTTGTCCGGGCGCGGGCTGCTGGCGCGGCTGTTCCGGCCGCTGTTTCGCGCCATCCGGCGGCCCTGGCACATGTATCCGCTCGGTTTTCTGTTCGGCCTGGGCTTCGACACCGCGACCGAGGTCGGGCTGCTCGGCATTTCCGCGACCCAGGCGGCGCAGGGCATGTCGCCCTGGCAGGCCATGGTGTTCCCGGCCCTGTTCACCGCCGGGATGACCCTGGTGGACACCGCCGACAGCACCCTGATGGTCGGCGCCTATGGCTGGGCGTTTACCAACCCGCTGCGCAAACTCTGGTACAACCTGACGATGACCGCCTCCTCGGTGCTGGTGGCGCTGCTGATCGGCGGCATCGAGGTGCTCGGGCTGCTGGCGGACCAACTCGCGCTGACCGGGCCGTTCTGGGACACGATCGGCCGCCTGAACGACAATTTTTCCACGTTCGGGTTCGCCGTCATCGCCATTTTCGTGCTCTGCTGGCTGGTCTCGGCGGCGATTTTCCGCTGGAAGCGCTACGACACCCTGGGGACCGGGGTGCCGCGGTAGAGCGCCGCTTGGCCTTGGCGGCGGCGCATGGCAAACCCGAACAGGCCGACAAGAGCGCTGCCGAGGATGGCGAACGTCGCCGGCTCCGGAGCGGAAAGGGGACCGCCACTGTAGCCCCCGGCGCCGGCGCCGGCGCAAGTGTTGGTAACGGTATTGCCGATCATCGTCACCGCGCCGGTCAGCGCGATCGCCCTGCCACACAGAATTTCCGCGGTGCTGTCAAAACTGATGGAGGTTTCAGCAAGAATATTTCCGGCAAAGACGGTGCCTGAGCCGAGAGTGGCGGAGCTGCCGACATCGAAAAATATGCCGTCGGTCGAATTTCCGCCTTCGACGGTTATCGCCGAAGCGCTCGCCGTGGTGAGCATGCTCGCGATCTGAAAGACGAATTCCGTATTTGACAGGCCGGCAAAGTTGAGAACGAGTGTTCCTGTCAACTGAGCCGAACCATTGTAATTATAGAACCCGGGCGTCAGCGTGAGGCCGCCCAGGTTCTGACCGGACAGGTTGACCGTGGGCGACTGAGTCGCCAGGACGTTGTAGGCGGCTGTTGCAGCCGATTGCGCGGCCAGGGCCGCCGCATCGGTATCGTCTGTCGTTCCGGTCAGGCTGATGGTCCCCAGGTCGGTGATCGAGGTGCCCGGATAGAGACCCAGATTACCAACGAGGGTGGTCGCTCCGGTATTGGTCACCGTCGTGGCACCAAGCACCGAGAAGCTCTCCGCCGAGCCCAGTATCGTCGCCGCGGCGGCCCTTTGGGGAGCCTGGATCGCAACAGCCAGGAGGCCAAGTGCGGCTACTGTGCTGCTGATGAAGGATGACACAGCCATCGATATGAAGCTCCCGCCCCCGCTTTGCAGGGCGACTTACTCTGTTGTAGAGCAAACGGGCTTCTGCTGGTAAGTCGGACTCTGATCACTCCGGCGCGAGGTATGGGCGGCCGGCGAAATCTCCGGGGTCACGGACAGGCCCGGAAAACGGCGGCTGGCACGGCCATGGCGGGCTCCTTCCGACCGTCAACGGCACGCCGGGGCTTGCGGTGGGACGCGTGGGGGCGGAAAGATCACGTCATCGCATCCTGGAGGTCCTCATGACCGCGCCCTTCGCTCCGAATTCCGTGCACGCGCGCGACATCGCCTACGTGGTCCATCACCAGACCGACATCGCCGCCTACCGCGAGACCGGCGGCACGCTGATGGCCCGCGGCGAAGGCGTTTATGTCTATGACGACAGCGGCAAGAAATACCTGGAGGCGATGTCCGGCCTCTGGTGCGCCTCGCTTGGCTTCTCCGAGCGGCGGCTGGCCGAGGCGGCCTACAAGCAGATGCTGGTGCTGCCGTCCTATCACCACTTCTTCGCCAAGGGGAACCTGCCCAGCGTGGAACTGGCCGAGCGGCTGCTGAACCTGGCGCCGGTGCCGATGAGCAAGGTGCTGTTCTCCTGCTCGGGATCGGAAGCGAACGACACCGCCATCAAGCTGACCTGGTACTACCACAACGCCATCGGCAAGCCGAAGAAGAAGAAGATCATCGGCCGGCAGCGCGGCTACCACGGCAATACGGTGGCGGCGGTGAGCGTTTCCGGCCAGGCGGCGATGTATGCCGATTTCGACGTGCCGCTGCCCGGCTTCAAGCACACCGAGAGCCCGAATTACTACCGCGGCCACCAGGACGGCGAAACCGAGGAACAGTTCGCCACCCGCATGGCCGACGCGCTGGAGCAACTTATTCTCGCCGAAGGCCCCGACACCGTCGCGGCCTTCTTCGGCGAGCCGGTGCAGGGCGCCGGCGGGGCGATCACGCCGCCGGCCACCTACTGGGACAAGATCCAGGCGGTGCTGCGCAAGTACGATATTCTGCTGGTCGCCGACGAGGTGATCTGCGGCTTCGGACGCACCGGCAACGTGTGGGGCTGCCAGACCTATGGCATCAAGCCCGACATGCTGTCCTGCGCCAAGGCTTTGTCGGCCGCCTACCAGCCGATATCCGCGCTGATGGTGAACGAGAAGATCTACCAGGCGATGATCGGCGAATCGAAGAAGATCGGCAGTTTCGCGCACGGCTTCACCTACGCCGCCCACCCGGTGCCCTGCGCGGTGGCCGTCGAGACGCTGAAGATCTACGAGGAACGCAACATCTTCGACCATGTGCGCCAGGTCTCGCCGGTGATGCAGCAGGGCCTGAAGGCGACCGAGGACCATCCGCTGGTCGGCAATGCCCGCGGCGTCGGGCTGATCGCCGGCGTCGAGCTGATGGCCGACAAGAACACCCGCACCCCCTTCCCCGCCGCGGCGAAAGCGGGCGCGCTGGTGGAAGCCAAGTGCCACGAGGCCGGGCTGGTGGTGCGCGCCATCGGTGACCGCGTCGCCTTCTGCCCGCCGCTGATCTCGACCGAGGAAAACCTGCGCGAGATGGTGAGCCTGTTCCGCCAGGGGCTGGACGCCGCCTATGCCGAGCTGAAGGGCAAGCACGGTTTGGCGTGAAGCCGAACCGGCCAGTCGGGCGGGCGTGATCGCTCAGGCGGTCACGCCCGCCCCGTCGCGCCCAGCAAATCCGCCAGCGTCAGCGCCACCACTTCGGTCGCCTTGGCGAGGTCGCTGAGCGGCAGGCGCTCATCGGCCCGGTGCGCGTTCGCTTCCTCGATCGTGTGCGGGCCCGCGCCATAGAGCGCGGTGGGAATGCCGCGCGCCGCATAGTGCCGCGCATCCGTATAAAGCGGCACGCCGCTGGGGACGATCGTCTCACCCATGACCGCGCTGGCATGCCGGCACAGCGCCGCCGTCAGAACCGCGCTGCCGGCCACCGGCCGCAGCGGCTCGGCCAGCAGAATGCGGCGCACCGCCAGTCCGGTATTCGCCACCGCGCGCGCCGCCTCGGCGATCACCGCGCGCAGTTCCGCCTCGACGGCCGCGGGATTTTCTTCCGGGATCATCCGCCGGTCCAGGCGAAAGACCACCCGGTCCGGCACCACGTTGGTGTTGATCCCGCCCTCGATCAGCCCGATCGTCAATTGCGCAGCACCAATGCCGGGAATAGCGGACACCCGCGCAGCCAGGCCATCACGCCAGCGATACAACGCGGCGAGAATGTGGGTCGCCGCCGCCAGCGCATCGACCCCCGTGAAGGGCCTGGCCGCATGCGCCGAGCGCCCCCGCACCTCCACTTCCAGATGCAGGCAGCCGTTGTGCGCATTCACGACGGCATAGGAAAATCCAGCGGAGATCACGAAATCCGGCTGCGTGATCCGTTCGCTCAACAACCAGGCCGGCCCGAGTTCGCCGCCGGACTCCTCGTCATAGGTCAGGTGCAGCTCCACGGTGCCCGCCAACGTCACTGTCAGCGACTTCAACGCCAGCAACGCCCAGGCATAGGTGGCGAAGTCGCACTTGGAAACGGCGGCGCCGCGGCCAACCATCCAGCCATCGACGATGGCCGCGCCGTAAGGGTCCTGCGTCCAGCCCTCGCCCGGCGGCACCACGTCGCCATGCGCGTTCAGCGCGATCACCGGTCCGTCGCCGAAGCGATGCCGCACCACCAGATCGGTTACGCTGACCATCCCGTGCGCGTGCACGCGTTCGGCGGGCACCGGATGGCGCTCGACCGCCAGCCCCAACGCCTCCAGCAATGCCGCCGTCCGTGCCGCATGCGGCGCGCAATCCCCGGGCGGATTATCCGAAGGGACGCGCACGAGTTCCGCCAGGAAATTGGTCTGTTGCTGCCGGCTTGCCGCCAGGAAAGCCCGGATGCTCGTGGCGCTGTCTGTGCTCATCTCGTCTCCTTCGCCGCGTTGGGCGCATGCCCGGTGGGAATAACAGAGGCGAAGTAGGACCGAAAGCCATGCACGACCCGGCAGGCGGGCGCTCACGCACGCGCCGGCGAAGCTGGCGGACCGGCCGCGAACGGCACCCCCGTCCGGGCAACGGGGGATGCCGCGCGCCCTACGACGAGCGCGTGCGATATTCTTACGGCACAGTCATGGAAAAATCCGCCACGATTAAGGTCCAACAGTCACATTATATATCCACCTCACGCCCCTGGGCTGCCACTGAATTTCGAATACATCAGTTCCAGTATAACCGCGCACTGCACGGTATCCAATAATCGACTTTGACCCAATCATCGATGGGTTGCCAGAATTGGTAACAAATACCTCACCATGCTCGGGTGCAGATATTAATGTTGCTCTTTGCCACGCATGGCTGTCATAAGTATTTATTCTAGTACACCACCCATCGCTCGTTGTAACGATATCACTAG
>PLTJ01000093.1:13176-15143 GCA_003164455.1 Acetobacteraceae bacterium | reverse complement strand
CCAGAGACGGCGCTCCGCAGCAGGCCAGCGGCACGGCGGGCGTCGTTCAGCATTGACTCCCCGGATGATACCGGCGGGAGTTGCAGGAAAGGAGCGCCCCCATGGCGCTCCTTTTCATGTTGGATGAGGCGACACCGCGCTGCACCGCGCCGTGCCACCTGTCGAACTGCTCCCGGCATGTGCCCGGGGCACGTGCTGACCCGGGCGCGCACGTCCCCATGCGGGCTTGGTTTCGTCCAGCTTCCGCCGTGACATGTGGCCCGGCACCCGCAGGCGCCGAAGGAGATCGGATCGATGCACGGCATGCGACCTGTCGCGATCGCCTTTCTGCTCTGGTTCGGTTCGCTGCTGCCGTCCGGCGCCGCGATTCCGCCGGACGACCGGCCCGGCAACCTGCCCGACATCGTCGCCGCGCTGCTGCCGGCGGTGGTCAACATCTCCGTCCTCAAGCAGGTGCCGGCCGCGGACGGCAGCATCGCCCTGGGCGGCGAGGAGATGGCGGTGTCGACCAAGGAGTTCGGCTCGGGCATCCTCATCGACCCGGCCGGCTACATCGTCACCAATCGCCACGTCATCGCCGAGGGCTACAAGGTGACGGTTACGCTCAATGACGGCCACCCCTATCCGGCCGTCATCGTGTCCACCAACGAGCGCCCCGACCTGGCGCTGCTGAAGATCGAGGCTGGCCGTGCGCTGCCCACCGTGCCGTGGGGCGACAGCGACACCATTCGCATCGGCCAGACCATCATCGCCATCGGCAATCCGCTCGGCCTTTCCAGTTCGATCAGCGTCGGCGTGGTCAGCGCGCGCAACCGCGACCTGAACGACACCATGATCGACGACTTCGTGCAGACCGACGCGGCCATCAACCATGGCAATTCCGGCGGCCCGCTGTTCAACCTGCGCGGCGAGGTGATCGGGGTGAACTGGGCGCTGATGTCGCCGAACGCCACCAGCGGCTCGATCGGCCTGGGCCTGGCGATTCCGTCGAACGACGCCGCCTTCGTGGTCGACCACATGCGCCGCTATGGCGTGCTGCGCGCCGGCTTCGTCGGCGTGCGGATGCAGCAGGTTACCCCGGACATCGCCGCGGTGCTGCACCTGGGCGCCACCGAAGGCGGCATCGTGGCCGCGGTCTGGCCGGACGGGCCGGGCGCGCGGGCGGGCGTGCGCGAGGGCGATGTGGTGCTGCAGTTCGGTGCGCGCCCCACCGCCGATGTGCCGGCCCTGCTGCGTTCCATGGTCACCACGCTGCCCGGCAGCACCGTGCCGATGGTGGTCTGGCAGGACGGCAAGATCAGCACCCTGCAGGTTGCGGTGACGGCCTGGCCCAAGGCGGCGGCGATGTACGACCCCGCCGGCGCACCGGTCACACAAAATCGCGGGCCACGCATAACGCGACCCGATCTCGGCCTGCGCATGGTGGCCCTCACCGACCACTTGAGGCAAATCCACAAGCTCACTGCCGACCAGAGCGGCGTACTCGTGCTGGGGGTTGCCGCCAACAGCATCGCTGCCGATACCGCCATTTCCCCGGGCGATTTGATCCTGCGTGTGCAGGCCGACCGCGTTGCCACGCCCGAGAATGTGCTGCAACGGCTGGATGCGCTGCGCCAGCAGGGGCGGGATGCCGCCCTGCTGCTGTTGCAGTCCGCCGACCGGCCGCGCTGGCAGGCGGTGCCGCTGAAGGATTTCTGACCGCAAGCGTTGGTGGGTTGCTCTTCGCAACCCACCAACGCAACGTGCCGCGCCCAACCGCGACGACCGACTTGATGCCGGCCTCGCCCAAGGTCCCTACTGTTCGCCGTCGCCGTCGCCGTCGCGCATGGCGGAATGCCCGCCGCCCCCCGTGTCCCGGCCGTCACAACGCCCGATCCCGGCCCGGCGACCCTGGCCCCCCCCGCATCGCACCGCACGGTGAGGCATCGTCCCCTTGCCCCCGCCCCGGTCCCGGTCCAAGCCTTCGC
>PLTJ01000093.1:0-13159 GCA_003164455.1 Acetobacteraceae bacterium | reverse complement strand
CTGATGGCCCGCCTCGCCGCCGGCCATCTGCCGAAGCCCCCCGGTCCGGCGCGCCGCCTTCGGGCTCGCCCGACCACGACGGCCCCCACCGCGCCAACACCATCCCCACCGGCCGCGGCTGGCTGGTGGCCGCCCTCGGCCCCGAGGCCGCCGCCTATGCCACCCAGCTTCAGGCCCTGCTCGCCGAGCCCGCCGCCGCCGAGCTTCTCGCCCTGGCCCCTGCCGCGCAGCGCATCCTCCGCCCGATCGCCCGCATGCTCGCCATCGGCGCCTTCGCCCCGCGCCTGCGCCCGGTCCGCGCCGCCAAAGTGGCCGCGTCACCGCTTGCCTTCATGCCGCTCGGCGAGATCGTCAGCCGTTCCCCCGGCTTTACGTGGTACGAAGTCCCGACCGCCCGCCTGATCCCCGCCCAGCCCGGGTGTGCCCTAGTTGTTACTATAACGTAACTACAGCCGCGCGCGGTGAGGCAGGCCTTGACATTCCGCGGCCCTATCCTCCCGCCAGCGCCGCCTCCACCCTGCGCGCGAAGGTCGCCGGTTCGCGCGGCAGGTCGCCGTCCTGGATGCGGGCGAGATCGAACAGCAGCCCCGCCGCTTCCGTCACATCCGTTCCCGCCGCCGCCTTCGCCGCCAACTCCACTACCAGCTTGTGGCGCGGATTGATCTCCAGCACCGGCGGGGCGGCGAAGGCGCCCCGTCCGGCCCGGCGCAGCAGGCGCTGCATCTGCAAATCCGGCCCGGCCGTGCCGGCCGCCAGCACCACCGCGCTGTCGACCAGCCGATCGGTCGCACGCACCTCCGCCACTGCCTCGCCCAGCGCCGTCTTCAGCGCCGCCAGCAGGGCGGTCACGTCGGCCGCCTCGCCCGCCGGCGCCGCGACGGGCGGCAGCTTGGCGAGGTCGGCCGCGCCTTGCGTCACGCTGCGGATCGGCTTGCCCTCGAATTCGTCCATCCGGTCCGGCCAGAACGCGTCGATCGGGTCGGTGAGCAGCAACACTTCGATGCCGCGTGCCCGGAACCCCTCCAACTGCGCCGATTGCGCCAGCGCCCCGGCGTTGTCGCCGGCGAGGATGTAAATCGCCTCCTGGCCTTCCTTCATCCGCCCCAGATAGTCGGCCAGCGACGTCCAACCCTCCACCGCCGAGGACCGGAACCGCAGCAGCGGACAGATGTCCTTGCGGTGCTCATCGTCCTCCCAGATGCCTTCCTTCAGGACGGCACCGAAATTTTCCCAGAACTTGTTGTAGTCTTCCGGCTCCTTGGCCTTCGCCTTGAGTTCGGTCAGCACCCGGTTGGTGACGGCGCGGCGGATGCGGGCCAGTACCGGGGTCGATTGCAGCATCTCGCGCGACACGTTCAGCGGCAGGTCCTCGGTGTCCACCACGCCCTGCACGAAGCGCAGCCAACTCGGCAGCAACTCGGCCTCATCGGTGATGAACATGCGCCGGACATGCAGCCGCAGCTTCGACGTGCGGTCATTGTCCAGCGGCTCGAAGGGGCGGCTGCCCGGCACGAACAGCAGGGCGGAAAACTCCATCGCTCCCTCGGCGTGCCAGTGCAGCGTTGCCCAGGGGGTGTCGAACAGGTGGCCGAGATGTCGGTAGAATTCGGTATAGGCCTGCTCCGTCACCTCGGCCCGCGGCTTGCGCCACAGCGCCGTGCCCTCGTTCGCCGCCACGTCCTTGCCGTCGCGTTCGATGGTGATCGGGATGGTGACGTGGTCGGCCCATTTGCGCACCACCGCCTCGATGCGGACCGGCTCGAGATACTCCTCGGCGTCCGCCTTGATGTGCAGCACCACTTCGGTGCCGGGCGCCTCGCGGCTGGCCGGCGCGATGGTGAACTCGCCGCGCCCGTCGGAGGCCCAGGTCCAGGCGTCTTCGGCGCCGGCCTTGCGCGAGGTCACCTCGACCCGGTCGGCGACCATGAAGGCGGAATAGAAGCCGACACCGAACTGGCCGATCATACTGGGCCGCTCCTCCGGCTTCGCCTCGGCGAGCTTCTGGCCGAAGGCGCGGGTGCCGGAACGGGCGATGGTGCCGAGCTGGTCGATCAGCTCCTCGCGGGTCATGCCGATGCCGGCATCGTCGATGGCCAGCGTGCGGCCGGGCTTGTGCGGGCGGATGCGGATGGCTGCCCCCTCGGGCAGCGCCAACCCGGGGTGGGTCAGGCTCTCGAAACGCCGCCGGTCGATGGCGTCGGCGGCGTTGGCGACCAGCTCACGCAGGAAAATCTCACGCTCAGAATAGAGCGAGTGAACCACCAGGTCCAGCAAGCGCCCGACCTCGGCGCCGAAGTCGTGACGTTCGATCGGGGTATCGGTTTCGGTCATGTCGTGCGGCCCTCATCTCGTGGCCGCGCATATGCAATCGGCGGCGACGGTTTTCAATCCGGCTTACGTCCCCCCCGATTCCGCCAGCCGTCCGGTCAGCAGCACCTTGCCGCCGTAGCCGCGGACCAGGTCCGCCTCAGCCGGGCGCCGCGTGCCGGCCAGGACATCGGGGCGCAGGGTGCCGATCAGGTCGGCGCAGTCGCCCTCGCCGATGACCACCACCAGATCGACGCAGCCCAGGCTGGCCAGCCGGGCGGCGCGCACCGCCTCGGGCTGTTCCGGGTGGTCCGGGCCCTTGTGCCGCCGTACCGAGGCATCGTCGTACAACCCGACCACCAGCCGGTCGCAAGCGGCGCGGGCCTGTTCCAGCAGGTGGATATGGCCGGCGCGCAAGGGGTCGAAGCGGCCGTGCACCAGCCCGGTCTTCCAGCCGCGCCGGCGCCAGCGCTCCGCCCGCTCGGCGAGCTGTTCGCGCGGCACGATCTTGTCCAGCACGCCCCCCTGCGGCGACAGCGCGGCGATCAGGTCGCCCGGCCGCACCACCGCCGTGCCGATGCGTCCCAGCACGATGCCGGCGGCCAGCGTCGCCAGTTGCGCCGCCACCGGCAGGCCGAGGCCGGCCGCCATGCAGGCCGCCACCACTGCCATGGCGCTGTCGCCGGCGCCGGCGAGGTCCATCACGTCCGGCGCATCGACGGGGAAATGCAGCGGGGCCGCGTCACTGACCAGGGTGATGCCGGCCTCCGGGCTGGTCACCATGACCGCGCCGATGTCGTGGTGACGGCGCACCTGTTCGGCCGCCGCTACGAAGCCCTCGTCGGTGTCGGGCGGAATGGTGCAGGCGCGGGCGAGGTCGCGCCGTGTGGTCAGCAGCACGTCGGCGCCGGCGTAGCGCTCATAGTCGCGGCCGCGCAGGTCGGCGACGATCCGCCGTCCCATCTGCCGTGCCGCGCCGATCAGCCGGGCCGGGACGCTGCCGGCCAGCACGCCCTTGCGGTAGTCGGACAGCACCGTCACGGTGGTGGCCGCCATCGCGTCGCGGGCGATCCGCACCAGCCGTTCGGCCAGTTTGGGCTCGATCGCCCCGGTTTCCTCGCGGTCGGCGCGCAGCAGCGGGTGGCCGTGATGGCCGCCCTGGGCGATGAAGCGGGTTTTTTCCGTGGTGCGTCGGCCGCCCTGCACGAGCAGCCAGGGCTCCACCCCACGGTGCCCGCCAATCAGACCCGTCAGTTCCGCCCCGGCGGCATCGTCGCCCACCACCGAGACGAACGCCACCGCGCTACCCAGCGCATCCAGGTTGCGCATCACGTTGCCCGCCCCGCCGGGGACCGCGAATTCGCGGTGCACTTTCAGGATCGGCACCGGGGCCTCCAGGCTGATCCGCTCGATATCGCCGTAAACGTAGCGGTCCAGCATGATGTCGCCGACCACCAGCACGCTGGTGCGTGCCAGACGGCGGACCGCGCCGACGAGGTCGGTGGCTTGCATCCCAATGCCCTAGCGCCGACCGGGGGCCGGAGGCAAGCTAGCTTTGCAGGAAGCCCATCCGGTCGCTTTCCAGCACCAGGCAGGTCAGCGTGCCGCCCAGGTAGGCCCCGGTGTCGATACCGATACGGTTATGCCGTATAACCGGTTCGCTTTCGGGGGTGTGGCCATGCACCACCACGGCGGACAGGTCACCGTCGAACGACAGGAAGGGCTCGCGGATCCACAGCATGTCGAGGCGCGACTGGCGCGTTAGCGGCGTTTTCGGACGCAGCCCGGCGTGCACGAACAGGTAGCCGCCGGCGGCGTGCATCAGCGGCAGGCCACGGATGAACGCCAGGTGGCGGGGCGGCACGGTGGCGGCCCAGTCGCGGGCGCGGGCGCGCAACGGCACGTCCCAGCTTTCCAGCGATGTGTCGCCCCCGTTGGCCAGCCAGTGCGGCGCGGCCTCGGCCCGCGCCAGCGCCGTCAGCATCATGTCCTCGTGATTGCCCATCAGGTTGATGATCCGCGGGCCTGGGCCGTCGCCGGCGTGCGGGAAGGGTTGCAGCAACGTTTCGATCACCCCGGCGCTGTCCGGGCCGCGATCGACATAGTCGCCCAGGTGCACGATCTGCGCCTCCGCCACCGGCCGGGCGGCGAGGTCGCGCGCGATCTCGCGGTGCAGGACGTGCAGCCGGCCGGAACAGCCGTGCACGTCGCCGACCGCGTAGACGCGCAATCCGTCCGGCAGGGATGCCGGCGCTAACGTCAGGGTAATCATGGCGCTTCAGTCTAGCGCAGGGCGCGGAAGGAGCGGGCGGAATATGCAGCAGCGCCAGGCTGTAGCAGTCCAGCCGGTCGAGACGGAAACAGGGCTGGGTGCGTTCGGGGCGCGGGCCGAAGGGTGCGGCGGGCCGGAACGGCTGCTGCTGGAGGCGGCGCGTCGTGCCGGCCGTTCCCCGCAGGGGCACATGGCGCTGGTGCTGCACCTGTCGCGGCTGGCCCCGCCGGGTCCGCGGCCGCACCACCGGCGGATTGCCCGCGCCATCCTGGAAGACACCGCGCTGCGTCACGATGGTCAGGTCTTCACCCTCGGCAATGGCGACATGGTGCTGCTCTGCGGCATGGCGCCGCAGGGCCGGCCCCCGCCGACGCACCCCGTCCACGGCCTGGCGCTGTCCGATCCCGCCGCCGTGTCCGCCACCATGGCCGCCTTGCTGCGGGTCGATTTGCCCGATCCGGCCGCTGTCGCCACGGTGTGGTCGTTGCAGGAATCGCTGCCGGCGTTGACGGCCTATGCCGCGGAGCGCGTCGCCGAAAGCGGCCTGGCGATGGTGCCGCCGGCGCCGCCCGGCGCCGGGCCGGCGGAGCAGACCGTGGTGGTGGGGGCCATCGCCGCGATCGCCGAGGGACCGGCGGTCACCGACTTCATGCGGCGCCAGGCCGGCGTGCTGGTGGCGGACCGTTCGGCTGGCCTCGCCCGGCCGCCGCTGCTGCCGCTGTACCGGGAACTCAGCTTTTCGATCGCGGCCCTGGAGGCGCAACTGGCCGCCACCGGCCAGGCCGCCGCCGACCCGTTCCTGTTCCGCCACCTCGCCTTCCGCCTGGACCAGCGCATGCTGGCGCTGCTGGCCGATGCCGCCGGCACGGGCGGCCCGCTGGACATCGCCGCCAGCGGGCGTGCCACGCCGCCGCTGCACATCAACCTGACGCTGGCCGCCATCCTATCCGACGGCTTTGTCCGCTTCGTCGGGCTTTGCCGCCGTTTTGGGCTCGCCGTGCGGATCGAGGTGGCCTTGGTCGAGGCCTGCGGCGATGCCGCCGCCTTCGGGCATGCCCGTGGCGTGCTCGCCGACGCCGGCCTGCCGCTGGTGCTCGACGGGGTGTCGTATCTGGCGCTCCTGCTGGCGCAACCCGATGCCTTGTGCCCCGACCTGCTGAAGCTCGACTGGTCGC
This sequence comes from Acetobacteraceae bacterium, assembly GCA_003164455.1. Classification (GTDB taxonomy): domain Bacteria; phylum Pseudomonadota; class Alphaproteobacteria; order Acetobacterales; family Acetobacteraceae; genus Rhodovastum. The sequence goes on along the minus strand of PLTJ01000093.1, from coordinate 7,405 downwards.
CTGTTCTGCCCGACCTGCGGAGCGAGGAACGCCAGCAGGTTGCCGCCGCGTTGGCGCGGATTGGCCCGGACCGCGTGGTGCTGCACCACGCCGACACCGAGGCGGCCCTGTGCTGGGGCATGGCGCAGGGCCTGCGCCGTTTCCAGGGCCGCCACGTGGACGCCATCCTGGCCGCCGGCCGTATCCTGGCCTGTCCGCTGGCCGCGGGGTGCACGGTGCGCCACTGCATGGAGCGGGCGGCTGCCGTCGTGCCGGCCTGCGCCGCATGAGTAGCCTCGCCCAGCGGGGTCCCTCGGAAGAGGCCCAGGAGATGCATGCCGACGCTGAGCGCCTGCGCACCCTGGTGCGCGGCTGCGTCACCGCCGGCATCGCCCGTCAGGCGCTGCTGTTGCGGCTGTCGCGGCTGCCCGAGGACCTGAAGCGGCCGCACCATCTGCGGCTGGCGCGTTCGGCGCTGGACCCCCTGTCCTTCGCCGACCGGGCAAGGATGTTCCGCCTACCTAACGACGACGTCGTCATGGTCTGGCGCGGCGACGCGCCGGAGGCGCTGCGCACCAGCCTGGACACCGTGTTGCACCTGTTCGCCGACACCGGCGAGCGGGTGCCGGAGCCGGACGCGCTGCTGCACGCGCTCCGCCTGCCCGAGGATGCCGGCACGCTGTTGCAGGCGGTCGAGGAATCGCTGCTGCCGCTCGAGGACGTTGACCCGGGCAAGGCGGCACCGGTCGGCATCGCGCCGACCGATCCGCTCGACCCGCCGGCGCTGGCCGCGCTGGAGGCCGCCCTGGTCCAGGCCGACGTGGCGCGCTTCATGCGCCGCCGGCAGATTGCCGAACGCCTGCCGGAGGGGAGATTCCGGCTGTTGTGGGAAAAGCGTGCCTTGTCGGTGGCCGAGATTGCCGCGACGTTGGTGCCCGACCGGGCGATCCGGGCCGAGCCCTGGCTGTTTCGCCGCCTGACCCGCACGCTCGATCGCCGCATGCTGGCGCTGCTGGCCGCGCCGCAGGAGCTGCGCGATGCCGGGCCGTTCGGGCTGAACCTCAACGTCGCCTCGATCCTGTCGCCCGAGTTCCTGCGCTTCGACAACGCCCTGCCGCTGGTGCTGCGCGGCCAGGTGGTGATCGACCTGCTGCTGGCCGACGTGGTGGCCGACCCGGCCGCTTTCATGTTCGCCCGCGACTTCGCCCGCGGGCGCGGCTACCTGTTGCTGCTGCGCGGGGTCACGGCCGACCTGCTGGACGCCTTTCCGCTCCGGCGCATCGGGCTGGATCTGCTGCAACTGCGTTTCTCCCCCGAACTGGCCCGGCTCGATGCCGGTCGGATGCTGCCGGATGCCGACCACGTTGTCCTGAGCCGGGCCGATACCGGCACCGCCCTGGCCTGGGGGCGCAGGCACGGCATCAACCTGTATCAGGGCCTTGCCGCGGTACCGACTGGGCCACGGGGGTAGCACCGTCCATTCTGGCCCTTGGCGATCCCGCCGCTGCGGCCTAATCCCCGCCCATGGATGTCATCGCGGCGAAGGGATTGACGAAACACTACGGCGACACGCGGGCGGTCGATGGCATCGACTTCGCGGTGGCGGCCGGCCAGACCGTCGGGCTGCTCGGCGGCAACGGCGCCGGCAAGACCACTACCATCGCCATGCTGCTCGGCCTGCTGATCCCCACCGCCGGCTCCATCCACATCCTCGGCCACGACATGGCGCGCGACCGTTTCGCCGCCCTGGCGCGGATGAATTTTTCCTCCCCCTACGTGGCGCTGCCGCAACGGCTTAGCGTCGCCGAGAACCTGCGCGTCTATGGCCACCTTTACGACGTGCGCCACACCGAAGCCCGGATCGTCGAACTGGCCGGGGAACTCGACCTCACGGACCTGCTGAACCGTCCGGCCGGCCAGCTCTCGGCCGGGCAGAAAACGCGGGTGGCGCTGGCCAAGGCGCTGATCAACCGACCCGAGGTGCTGCTGCTCGACGAACCCACGGCCAGCCTGGACCCCGACACCGGCGACCTGGTGCGCTCCTGGCTGGAACGCTACCGGGCGGAGAGCGGCTGCACCATCCTGCTGGCCTCGCACAACATGGCCGAGGTGGAGCGGCTGTGCAGCCACGTGCTAATGATGAAGCAGGGGCACATCGTCGATCGCGGTAGCCCCGCCGACCTGCTGTCCCGCTATGGGCGCGACGACCTGGAGGAGGTGTTCCTCGACATCGCCCGCGACCGCCCGCGGGAGCGGGTGACGTGATCCGCCCGGCGCTGCGGCGCATCTGGGGGCTGATGTACCGCCATCTGGCGCTCTACCGGCGGTCCTGGCCGCGGCTGCTGGAACTGGCCTACTGGCCGACGTTGACGATGTGCATCTGGGGTCTCACCGCCAGCTTTTTCGGCGCCCGGCTGGGGAGCGCCGGGGCGGTGGCGTTCGGCATGCTGCTCGGTGGCGTGCTGCTGTGGGAGGTCGCGCTGCGCAGCCAGATGGGGGTGGCGATCTCGTTCCTCGAGGAGATCTGGTCGCGCAACCTGGGCCACGTTTTCGTCAGCCCGTTGCGGCCGTGGGAGCTGGTGGCGGCGCTGATCGTCCTGTCGGTGGTGCGGATGGCGGTCGGCGTGCTGCCGGCGGTGCTGCTGGCCTGGGCGCTGTATGCCTTCAACCTGTTCACGCTCGGCCCGGTGCTGATCCTGTTTGCGATCAACCTGATGGCGATGGGCTGGTGGGTGTCGCTCGGGGTGGTCAGCCTGATCCTGCGCCACGGCGCCGGGGCGGAGGCGCTGGCCTGGTCGGTGCTGTTCGCGCTGACGCCGTTTTCCGCCGTCTATTACCCGGTGTCCGTGCTGCCGGCGTGGCTCCGCCCGCTGGCGCTGGCGCTGCCGTCCGCGCACGTCTTCGAGGGGATGCGCACGCTGTTGCAGACCGGTACGATCGCCTGGGGGCACATGGCCTGGGCCTTCGGGCTGAACGCGCTGTGGCTGGGCGGCGCCGGACTGCTGTTCATGCTCGAGTTCCGCTCGGCGCGTGAGCGCGGCGCATTTCTGACGATGGGCGAATAGTTATGAGTGAGACGTATTTTTGGCTGATCCGCCACGCTGCGGTGGCGGAGAGCGCCCGGGCATACCTGTATGGGGTCATGGACGTCGACCTGTGCCCGCACAGCTTGGCCACGCAGGGGGCGATCTACCGCGCGCTGGCACGGCGCATGCCGCGGCCGGCGTATTGGGTGGCTACCCCGCTGTCACGCACGGCGCGCACCGCCGAGGGTATTTTCCAGGCCGGTTATCCGGCCGTGCCGCTGGCGGTCGAGCCGGGGCTGACCGAACAGGACCTGGGCGAGTGGCAAGGGCTGCCGCACGCCGAACTGCCGCCGAAGCTGAGCCGGCCCGCGCCCGTCTTCTGGCCGCTGGCCGGCGACGAACGCCCGCCGGGGGGCGAGAGCATGGCCGCGGTGGTTGACCGGGTTGGCGCGACACTGGAACGGCTGGCCAGCGAACAGGCCGGGCATGACGTGGTGGTGGTGAGCCACGGCGGCGCCATCCGCGCCGCGGTGGCCTACGCGCTGGGCATCGGCGCCGACAACGCGCTCCACCTGTCCGTGCACAACCTGTCGCTGACCCGCCTGGAACGCCACCCGACGGGCTGGCGCGTGGTGTGCGTGAACGCACCGGCGGGGGAGGAGTAAGGAAGGCCAGGGCGTGGACCCCCTTATTCCGAACCCGTTTCCTCGCTCTCCCACGGCGGTAACGGGGGTTCGATTCGCCCACGGGACGCCAACGCACGCACCTCGCCGATGATTGTCGCCACCGAGTTTCCTTCCGCCAGGCGGGGTACCAACCCATCGTCAAGGCGTTGCCAAGGCATCTGCGACCAACCCCATGGGCTGGTGCCCTGAACGCTGACTTCGTCAACGAGATGGAAATCTCTTGAGCGCGATCATCCCCTCGTGACGTTCCAGCCACCAGCGGAGCGGCGCCGTGCCGCCGCCAATCCTTACGCCACAGGCGGAGTCGCATGTCCAAGGCAGTCCAGACAGCTTGGTCCGTTCGCACCTTCCTTTATGCCGGCCTCGGCGGCTTGGGCCTGTTGCTGCTGGCCGCCGCCGGCAATGACACGGTGCAGGCCATTCAACGCCTGCGCGTGGCCAGTAATGCCATTACGGTGGTCGAGGCGGCACAGGACGCCTTTGCCGCCCTGCAGGCGGAACGCAGCGAGCGCGGTCCGCTGCAGATCGCCCTGCTCGACAAGACGCCCGCCACCGACGCGCAAATGGCGCGGTTCATCCCCTATGCCGCGGCCCTGGACTCGGCGATCGACCATCTGTTGAGCACCTGCACCCGGCTGGCATGCGGCGCGGACTCGATCGGCGCTGCCCGCGCCGATGTGACCCGGACTCGCCAGTCTGCCCACGCCGCCTTACGCCAGCCGTTCGAGGCACGCCCGGCCGATGTGGCCAAGGTTTGGTATTCAACCGCCTCCACGTTGGTGGATCGGCTGGAAGCGGTGGTGGCGACCCTGACCGGATCGGTGCGCCGCGCCAGCCATGACGGCGCAATCATGGCAGCGGTGAAGGACGCTGCTTACGCGGCCCGTGATGCCGCCGGGCTGAAACGCACGCTCATCGCCGCCATCATGCGCGAGGGGCGTATCTCGCCGGAGAACCGGCGTCAGATGGCTGAGCTCCACTCCGTCATCGCTTTGTCCTCGCGGCTGGCCCGCGCCGCCATCGGCGAACATCCGGTGCCGGTCCTGGCGGCTGCCCAGGCCGCCGCGCAGGAGGCCTATTTCGACCGCTACGTCGCCCTGCGCGATCGAGTGGAGGCCGCGGTGGACGCCAGCCAGGCCCCACCGGTCAGCATCGGCGAGATTGACCGGGCGGCCGATGTGGCACTGCGCCCGCTGATGGCCCTGGCCGAGGTGCCGCTCGCGGTGGCGGCCGCCAGCGAGAGCGCCGATGCCGCTGCCGCCAGGCGCGATGTCGCGGCGACTGGTGGCATGGTGGTGCTGGCACTGCTTTGCGTGATCTTCATCATGATCACGATGCGGCACCGTGTGCTGCGCCCGCTCGGTCTGCTTGTCGAGGCGCTGCGCCGCGTGGCTCGACGTGACTATGATTTCGTTTTGCCTATCGGCAGCCGCGCTGCCGAGGTTGCTGCCATGGCGGCGGCTATTGAGGCCTGCCGCGACGGCTTGCGTGAGGCCGACGCCAGTGCCGCCGCCGAGGCCGAGGCGTAGCGGACTCGGTTGCGCCACGGCGAGGTACTGGCTACCGCGATGGCTGGTTTCTCGACCGATGCCGAGGCCGCACTCGCCGCCGTGGCGACTGCCGCCGCCGGCCTGAACACCGCGGCCACCGACATGAAGGCCGCCGCCGACCAAACCAGCCACAGCGCCGCCGGACTCGCCGGGCAGGCGCACGTGGCTGCCGAAAACAGCACAGCCGCCGCCGCCGGGGCCGAGGAACTTTCCGCCACCGTCACCGAGATCGGCCGGCGGGTCGCCGAATCGACGGTCATCGTCGGCCAGGCGGTGGCCGAAACCGAGCGGACCAACGAAAGTCTGCGTGCACTGGCGGACGTGGCCGGGCGGATCGGTGCCGTGGTGGACCTGATCGCCTCCATCGCCGGCCAGACCAATCTGCTGGCGCTNNTCGAGGCGGCGCGCGCCGGCGATGCTGGCAAGGGTTTTGCCGTGGTCGCCGCTGAGGTGAAGCAACTGGCCGCGCAAACTGCACGCGCCACCGGCGAGATTGGTGGCCACGTCGCCGCCGTGCGTGCTGCCGGCGAGAGCGCGTCGTCCGCTATCCGCGACATCGGTAAGGTGGTGGCCGAAATGAACGGCGTTGCCACCACGATTGCCGCTGCGGTGGAAGAACAATCGGCGGCGACGCAGGAAATCGCTCGCAACGTGGCCGGCGCCGCCGGCGCGGTGGCTTCGGTTTCCACTGATGCCGCCGCACTGCAGGATGCCGCCGGCCGCGCCGAGGATGTCGCTGCCCGGGTCGATGCCGCTGCCGATACATTGGGCGGGCAGGCAAGCACCCTGCGCCAGCGGGTGGAACACTTTCTCCGGGAGGCGCGCGCCGTCTGACGTGACCAGCGGCGGCATTCTCGACGTCGCTTACCCCGGTTGGGCGCGGCTCGGCCCCGCCGTCATTTCAATCCGCCGGAAGAATAACAGACGCGAACCTTATTATCGTCATTTAATCCCCGGCTACTGTCACGGCTAAGAAAAGTAGCGGGGTCAAGGGGACCACTGTCCTCTTGCAGGTCCAGGGCAGAGCCCTGGCCTTTACTTTATTAGTACATATGCTGTCCGTCGTTGATCGACTGGGTCGAGCCGGTACCCGCGCCGCCCTGAGGCAGCGCGGGCACCGAAAGTCTAGCCGCCCGGTGCGCCCTGGACGTTGACGTAGAGGGCGTAGAGGGCGTGGCCGGCGGCCATGAACAGCCGGTTCCGCTGCCGCCCGCCGAAGCACACGTTGGCGCAGCGTTCGGGCAGGACGATGCGGCCGATCGGTGTTCCCTGTGGATTGAACACCATCACTCCGTCCAGCTCCGCCGTGCCCATGCCCCAGCCCGCCCAGATATTGCCGTCCGCGTCGCAGCGCATGCCGTCCGGCGTGCCACCCGGCCTGGCATCGAGCACGATTCGGCTATGGGTGAGACGCTTGCCGTCAACTACGTCGAATGAGCGGATCTTGCGGTTCGGGATGCCGCGCGATTCGACCACGTAGAGCAGGCTCTCGTCGGGCGAGAAGCACAGCCCGTTCGGTCCCAGCACGTCATCGGCGACCATGCTGGCGCTGCCGTCCGCATCGATGCGGTAGATGCAGGCCGGCAATTCCGGCTCGGCCACCACGCCGTCGTAGAGCGAACCGAGGCCGAAGGGCGGGTCGGTGAACCAGATGCTGCCGTCCGACTTGACCACCACGTCGTTGGGCGAATTCAGCCGCTTGCCCTGCCAGTGGTCCATCAGCACCGTGATGCTGCCGTCGTACTCGGTGCGGGTGACCCGACGGCTCAGGTGTTCGCAGGTGATCAGCCGGCCCTGGCGGTCGCGCGTGTTGCCGTTGGCGATGTTGCTGGGATGGCGGAACACGCTGGCCACGCCGGTGGTTTCGTCCCAGCGCATGATGCGGTCGTTGGGCAGGTCGCTCCACAGCAGATAGCGGCCGTCGCCGAACCAGACCGGGCCTTCGCCCCAGCGGGTGCCGCCGGCCAGCCGCTCGACGGTGGCGTTGAAGATGCGGTACTTGAGGAAACTCGGGTCGAGCACCTCAATCGCCGGATCGGGGTAGCGGAGATTGGGTTCCCAGGACATTTCCGTCATCTCCCGCCTCACGTCACCTTGCCATGCCGCGCGGCCACCTTGCCGTACCACAGCAACGAAATACCGCCGAGGAAGACCAGCGCGCCGA
>PLTJ01000029.1:562-3359 GCA_003164455.1 Acetobacteraceae bacterium | reverse complement strand
TGCTGCCGCCGTGGGCGGCGCAGGCATTGAACAGTTCCTGGCAGGTGGCGGTGTTGGGCAGGCTGATCTGCAGCGATTTTGCTCCCTGCAGCGCCAGGTTCAGGTCCTTCTGGTGCAGTTCGATGCGGAAGCCCGGGTCGAATTTCCGGTCGATCATCCGCTGCCCGTGCACTTCCAGGATGCGCGAGGAGGCAAATCCCCCCATCAGCGCCTTGCGCACCCGTGCCGGATCGGCGCCCGCCTTGGAGGCGAACAGCAGCGCCTCGCCGACCGCCTCGATGGTCAGCGCCACGATGATCTGGTTGGCCACCTTGGTGGTCTGGCCGTCGCCGTTGCCGCCGACCAGGGTGACGTTCTTGCCCATCTTGTCGAACAGCGGCTTCACCTTCTCGAACGCCGCGTCCGGGCCGCCCACCATGATGGTCAGCGACGCTTCCTTGGCCCCCACCTCGCCGCCGGACACCGGGGCGTCGAGGTAGTCGCAGCCCAGCTTGTTGATTTTCGCCGCGAATCCCTTGGTGGCGATCGGCGAGATCGAGCTCATGTCGACCACGATCTTGCCCTTGGACAGCCCCTCGGCGACGCCGTCCTTACCGAACAGCACGGTGTCGACCTGTGGCGTGTCGGGCACCATCACGATGACGATATCCGCCTTCGACGCCACTTCCTTGCCCGACTTGCAGGCCACCGCCCCGCCATCCAGCAGGTTCTGCGGCAGGGCGGCGACGTCGTTCAGGAACAGCTTATGCCCCGCTGTTTGCAGGTTTGCGGCCATGGGCTTGCCCATGATGCCGAGGCCGATGAATCCCACATTGCTCATACGCTGCGTACTCCCTAGGTGCTGCTGACCGCGGCTCACACCGCTGGTTCACTATACGGCTCATCGATCGCCTGCGGAACCCGACATGGGGGCGGTCCTCCTGGGTGCGGCGCAGGGGGGTGGGTGCGCGGTCGATGATTGTCTAGGATCACGATCGATGTTTGAACTGAGCCAGTTGCGCTGCTTCGTCACCGTGGCCGAGGAACTGCACTTCGGCCGTGCCGCCGCCCGGCTGAACATGACCCAGCCGCCGCTGAGCCGGCAGGTGCAGTTGCTGGAACACGGGCTGGGCATCCTGCTGCTGGAGCGGACCAGCCGCGCGGTGCGGCTCACCCCTGCCGGGCGGGCCTTCCTGGCGGAGGCGCGACGCATCCTCGTGCTCGCCGAGGGCGCCGCGCTGGCGGCCCGCCGGGTGGCCCGCGGCGAGCTTGGTTCCCTTGCCCTCGGCTGCACCGCCGCCGCCAGTTACAGCCTGGTGCCGCGCCTGCTCGCCTTCACCGCCGCCAGCCTGCCCGGCATCGACGTGGTGCTGAAGGAGATGGTGACCGCCCAGCAGATGGAGGCGCTGGCCGCCGGGCGGCTCGACCTCGGCCTGGTGCGCGAGCCGTTCGATCCGCGCGCGGTTGCGGCAGTGTGCATCCAGCGTGAGCGCCTGTTGCTGGCGGTACCGCGCGATCATGCCCTGGCGAACGGACCCGAGCCCTCGGTTGCCGACCTCGACCGCCAGCCCCTGATCATGTGGTCGCCGGTGGAAGCGCGCTACTTCTACGACCTGATCACCGGGCTGTGCGCCGCTGCCGGGGCCGTGCCCGCGCATGTGCAGTACATCACCCAGACCCACACCATGCTGGCGCTGGTCGGCGCCGGGCTCGGCCTGGCGCTGGTGCCGGAAGCGGCGCAGTCGCTGCATTTCGATCGGGTGCTGCTGCGGCCCCTGCGTTCCCGGCGGCAGGCGCGGGCGGAGCTGCACCTGGTCTGGCGGCGCGACAACACCAATCCGGCATTGTCCCTGTTCCGCGACGCCGTGCTGGCAGAGTTCCGGCCGGCGCCTGATTGATCCAGGGATTGCATGAATCGATGCCCGATATGGCTTGGACAGGCATCGATCTCCTGCCTAGGGTGCGACCTGCTTGGAGGAGCGCAGATGTCCGACGACACAACGACAGTGGGAAAAACCGGCCTCGGGTCAGACCCCAAGACCAGAGTTCGATGGCTCATCCTCGCCATGCTGTTCACGGTGACGGCGGTCAACTACGCCGACCGCACCACGCTGGCCATCGCCGGCCCTGTCATCAGCAGGGATCTCCACATGAATGCCGCCCAGATGGGCATCATGTTCTCGGCCTTCGGCTGGTCCTACGTGATCGGCCAGATGCCCGGCGGCTGGCTACTCGACCGCTTCGGCTCGAAGATCGTTTATGCCAGTAGCCTGGCGCTGTGGTCGCTGTTCACCATCGCCCAGGGCTTCGTCGGCTTCCTGGCCGGCGGGCTTGCCGTCGTGGTGCTGTTCTGGCTCCGCTTCCTGCTCGGCATCGCCGAATCGCCGTCCATGCCGGGCAACAGCCGCGTCGTCGCCGCCTGGTTTCCGCGCCAGGAGCGCGCCACCGCGTCGGCGATCTTCAATTCCGCCCAGTATTTCGCCACCGTCATTTTCGCCCCGCTGATGGGCTGGGTCACCTATTCCTTCGGCTGGCCCTGGGTATTCGGCATGATGGGCGGCATCGGCCTCATCCTGGCCGCCGGCTGGCTGAAGGTGGTCTACAGTCCCAAGGACCACCCGAAGGCCAACCGCGCCGAGGTGGACTACATCGCCGCCGGCGGCGGGCTGGTGGACATGGACCAGGTCGCCAAGGATGTCGTTCGCGCCAAGTGGGACTACGTCCGCCAGCTGTTCTGCGACCGCATGATGGTCGGCATGTTCATCAGCCAGCACTGCATCAACGCCCTCACCTACTTCTTCATCACCTGGTTCCCGGT
>PLTJ01000029.1:0-447 GCA_003164455.1 Acetobacteraceae bacterium | reverse complement strand
GCGTGTTCAACATGTGCGGCAACATCTCCTCGATCACCACGCCGATCATCATTGGCTACATCATCTACATCACCGGCTCGTTCAACGGTGCCCTGGTCTTCGTCGCCGCCAACGCGCTGCTGGCCGCGGTGAGCTATCTGGTGATCGTCGGCGAAATCAAGCGCATGATCCTGGTACGCTAGCTTCAAACCGTCCCTCCCCGATCCTTCGAGGCTCTACCATGTACATCGGCGAACAACTGATCAATCCGTCCGAGAACCGGCTGCGCCTGTCCGCCCAGCTTGGCTCGCGCAGCATCGTCATCGACACGCGGCCCAATACCGGCGTGATGAACGAGGACGGGCTGTGGGACGCCGGCAAGGTCGCCACCCAGCGCCGCTGGGTCGAGGGCTTCGGCATGAAACTTGAAGTCATGGCGCTGGATGTCGCCTCGATCCTGCTCGACAG
>PLTJ01000062.1:1911-8176 GCA_003164455.1 Acetobacteraceae bacterium | reverse complement strand
GCGCTGCCGTTGCGGTTGGCCTGGGGCGTCAGCGCGCCCTCCGGGCTGACGTAGCGGAACGCCACCAGGCCCTCGCCTTCCAGCCGGTCGAGGGTGGCATCGTCGGCGAAGTAGTTGCCGTCGCCATGCGCCATCGGGCTGCGGAAGACCGTGCCCCGCTGGTAGTTCCGGGTAAACGCGGTGTCCGCCCGTTCAACGCGCAGCCAGCAATCCGACGAGAGAAACCGCAGCGAGGCGTTGCGCAGCAGCGCCCCCGGCAACAGCCCGGCCTCGACGAGAATCTGAAACCCGTTGCAGACCCCGAGGATATACCCGCCGCGGACCGCATGTTCGCGGATCGCGCCCATCACCGGCGACTGCGCCGCCATGGCGCCGCAACGCAGGTAGTCGCCGTAGCTGAACCCGCCGGGGATCACCACCAGGTCGAGCCCGTCGAGATCGGTTTCGCGGTGCCAGATCATCCGCGGCTTGCGGCCGGTCGAGCGTTCCAGGGCGATCGCCATGTCGCGCTCCCGGTTGATGCCGGGAAAGACGACGATGCCGGCCTTCATTCCGCTACCTCGACCCGGAAGCTCTCGATCACCATGTTGGCGAGCAGCCGGCGGGCCATATCCTCGGCCTGGGCGCGGGCGGCGGCCGGGTCGGTCTCGCTCAGTTCAAGTTCGATCACCTTGCCGGCCCGAACTTCGCCAACCCCGGAAAATCCAAGATTGTGAAGCGCCTGACCGATGGCTTTGCCTTGCGGGTCGAGCACCCCCGTCTTCAGCATGACAGTAACCGTCACTTTCACTGCATGATCTCCGGGCCCTTGAGGTCGCGCGTACCGGCCTCGGGCAGGATGCCCAGCCGCCGCGCCACTTCCTGATACGCTTCTTCCACCTTGCCGAGGTCGCGGCGGAACCTGTCCTTGTCCATCTTCTCGTTCGTCTTGGTGTCCCACAGCCGGCAATTGTCCGGGCTGATCTCGTCGGCCAGCACGATGCGCATCTCCTCGTTCTCCCACAGCCGGCCGAACTCGAGCTTGAAGTCCACCAGCATGATGCCGATGCCGAGAAACAGGCCGGTCAGGAAATCGTTGATGCGCAGCGTCAGCGCCACCATGTCGTCGAGGTCCTGGGTGGCGGCCCACCCGAAGGCGGTGACGTGTTCCTCGGCCACCATCGGGTCGCCGAGCTGATCGTTCTTATAATAGTACTCGATGATCGAGCGGGGCAGGCGGGTGCCCTCGGGGATGCCCAGCCGGGTCGACAGGCTGCCGGCCGCCACGTTGCGCACCACCACCTCGACCGGGATGATCTCCACCTCGCGGATCAACTGCTCGCGCATGCTGAGGCGGCGGATGAAGTGGGTCGGCACGCCGATCTCGCCGAGCCGCATCATCAGGTATTCGCTGATGCGGTTGTTCAGCACGCCCTTGCCGGNNGCGGTGGCGTCGTCCTTGAAATACTGGACAAGGGTGCCGGGCTCGGGACCTTCGAACAGGATCTTCGCTTTGCCTTCGTATAGCTGACGGCGGCGGGCCATGGGCAGTTCCTTTTGGGTCGTCGCGCGCGCATGGCTCCCAGCGGGGCACGCAATCACGCCGCGCCGCCGGGTCTCCCAGGGCGCCAGGGGGGTATAGCAGTCGTGGAACCGCCATGCCACGCCCCACGGCCGCCGGCAGCGCAGGGCGGACGGCACTCCGGCGCAGGTTCGATGCGATGCCGGGTCAGGTTTCCCCGAACACCCGCGCGAATATCGTGTCCACGTGCCGCAAATGCAGGCCCGGGTCCATCGCCGCGTCCAGCGCCGCCGCCGGCACCCGCCCGGCAACCTCCGGGTCGGCGGCCAGGTTGTCGCGGAAGGAGCGCCCCTCCGGCGTGCCCAGCTTTTCCCAGGTCGCCATGGCGTTGCGTTGCACGATCCGGTAGGCGTCCTCACGCGATATGCCGACGCGCGTGAGCACCAGCAGCACCTCGCCGGAATGCACCACCCCGCCCAGGCTCTCCAGGTTGGCCGCCATCCGCTCCGGATGAACGGTCAGACGCGAAACCATGCCGGCCAGCCGGGCGAGGGCGAAGTCCAGCGTCACCGTGGCGTCCGGCGCGATCGCCCGTTCCACGCTCGAGTGGCTGATGTCGCGCTCGTGCCACAGCGTCACGTTCTCCAGCGCCGGCACCACCGTCGCCCGCACGATGCGGGCCAGCCCGACCAGGTTCTCGCTCAGCACCGGGTTGCGCTTGTGCGGCATGGCCGACGAGCCCTTCTGGCCCGGGTGGAAGAACTCCTCCGCTTCCCGCACCTCGCTGCGCTGCAAGTGCCGCACTTCGGTGGCCAGCCGCTCGACGCCCGAGGCGATCACAGCGAGCGCGCAGAAGAACGCCGCATGGCGGTCGCGCGGGATCACCTGGGTGGAGATGGGCTCCACCGCGAGGCCCAGTTTTTCCGCGACAAACGCCTCGACGGCCGGGTCGACCTGGGCAAAGGTGCCGACGGCGCCGCTGATGGCGCACACCGCCACCTCCGCCCGCGCCGTTTCCAGCCGCTTGCGATTTCGTGCAAATTCAGCGTAGTGCCCGGCGAGCTTGAGGCCAAAGCTGGTCGGCTCGGCATGGATGCCGTGGCTGCGGCCGATGGTCGGCGTGTTCTTGAACTCGTAGGCGCGGGTCTTCAGCGCCGACAGCACGGCGTCGAGGTCGGCCAGCAGCAAGTCGGCGGCCTGCGCGAGTTGCAGCGACAGGCAGGTGTCCAGCACGTCGCTGCTGGTCATGCCCTGATGGACGAACCGGCTGTCCGGCCCGATATGCAGGGCCAGCCAGGTCAGGAAGGCGATAACGTCGTGCCTTGTTTCGGCTTCGATGGCATCGATGCGGTCGAGGTCGGCGGCCGAGATGGCGGCCAGCACCGGCGCGCCGCGCTCGCGGATCGTCCGCGCCGCGCTCTCGGGGATGGCGCCGATCCGGGCCATGCCCTCGGCGGCCAGGGCCTCGATCTCGAACCAGATGCGAAAACGGTTTTCCGGCGACCAGATGGCGGCCATCGCCGGGCGGGTGTAGCGGGGAACCATGGGCGCTCCGGTCGGCTGCAACGGGACCGCCCTCCTCTAGGCCGGAGCCGGGCCGCGGGCAAGGAAGACGCATGCCTCACGTGACGCTGCCGGAGCTTTCCGCCCTGTTGCAGGTGCTGCTGGTCGATATCACCCTGGCCGGCGACAACGCGGTGGTGGTGGGCATGGCGGTGGCCGGCCTGCCGAGCCGGCAGAAGCGGCCGGCCATCATCCTGGGCATCGGCGCCGCCACGGTGCTGCGCATCCTGCTCGGTGCCATCACCCTGCACCTGCTGGCGGTGGTCGGGCTGGTGCTGGCCGGCGGCATCCTGCTGCTCTGGGTGTGCTGGAAAATGTTCCGCGAGCTGCGCCGCCCCAGCACCAGCGACTCCGCCGGCACGTCCAGGCCAATGAAATCACTGCCCGAGTCGATGCTCCAGATCGTGCTGGCCGACCTGTCGATGAGCCTGGACAACGTGCTGGCCGTGGCCGGTGCCGCCCAGGGCCACCTCTGGGTGCTGGTGGCCGGACTCACCGTTTCGGTGGTGCTGATGGGGGTGGCCGCCTCGTTCATCGCCGGATTGACCGAGCGTTTCCGCTGGATCGCCTGGGTCGGCCTGCTGATCGTGCTCTATATCGCGATCAAGATGATCCTAGGCGGCGGCCACGAGGTCATCGACACCGCCCTGCGCGCGCTGCGCTGAGGTCAGCCGGCGCCGCCCAGGTAATCCCGCGTCGCGGCGGCATAGTCGGCCTCGCGCGTCACCTGCTTCATCAGCGCGGCGGAGGGCTGGTTGGTCAGCGCCCGGGGCGAGGTACCGCCGTGCAGCGCCGCCAAAGTTTCCTGCACCGCGCGCACCGCTGCCATGAAGGGCTGGTGGCCCTGCAAGGCGACCCGGATGCACGCACGCCCCGCGAGGAGGACGCGAAAGGCGCGCCGTCGGCCGGTCCAGCTCATCGGCGTCTTCCCGTGGTCAGCCCGGGGTTCAGCGGGTGCGGCGCGGATTCGACACCGGCGTGGCGGGCGTCGTCCTGGGTATCGGCGGCAGATCCTCCTCCAGCACGGTCAGGTGCACCGAATAGGACACCTCACCGTCTTCGCGGTCCTGGTAGAGCGTGCCGACGACCTCATCGTCAACGGCCAGCTCCACGGGCAGGCCCGGCTTAGCGGGGGGCACCACGTGGATGCGTTGGCACCCCAGCAGGCCCCGCAGGTAGGTTTGCACACGCTCCATGTCGGTTCGGGTCATGACGACGTCTTTCTCCGGTGTAATGCCGCTGTCTCTCCGGTTAGCGCTTCGGCGCGCGCAGGCCAAGGGGGGGACGAAGGGGTCTGGACTCCTGTCCGTGCGGTGCCATGCTAGACAACCACAAACAACAACCGACAGGAGGCGGGAAAATGCGCATTCCCATCGACGGCATCCGCATGGGCCAGGGGGCGTTGCGTGCCGTGCTGGCGGCCGGCGTCGCGCTCGGTGCTTGCGCCGTCGCCCATGCACAGGGCACGCTGGTGGTCAGCATCGCCACCGACCCGACCGGCTTCGACCCCGAGGCGGTTCAGAACAACACGTCCGGCTTTATCATGGGGGCCGTCCACGACAGCCTGGTCGCCTACAAGCCCGGCACCACCGAGGTCGCACCGAGCCTGGCCAAGAGCTGGGATGTCTCGCCCGATGGGATGACCTACACTTTCCATCTTCGCACCGGCGTCAAGTTCCATGACGGCACGCCGTTCAACGCGGCGGAGTACATCAAGACACTTGACCGCCAGTTGAAGAAGGACGACCCGAATACGGTATACAATACCGGGCCGGTGGAGGGCTACGAGGACTTCACCTTCGGCGTGGTCACTTCTTACACGGCCGTCGACAGCGACACCGTACAGTTCAAGCTGAAGGAGCCCAATGCGGCGTTCCTGAACAGCCTGGCCATGGTGTGGAACGGCGTGGTCAGCTACGACGCCGCCGCCAAATGGGGCAAGGACTTCCGCAACCATCCGGTCGGCACCGGCCCGTTCATCTTCCGCGAATGGAAGTCGCGCGATCAGGTCGTGCTGGACGCCAACCCGGAGTACTGGAAGAGCAAGCCGAAGCTCGACCATCTCGTCTTCAAGGTGATGCCGGACGCGCAGGCGGCGCTGCTGGCGCTGCAACGCGGCGAAACCCAGGTGATGGGCGACGTGGCGACCCAGGTGGTGCCGGCGCTGAAGGCGGATCACAACATCACGGTGCTGACCCAGCCCGGCCTGACCGTCAACGGCATGGCGATGCCGAACGAGGTGGCACCGTTCAACGACAAGCGCGTCCGCCAGGCGCTCAACTACGCGGTGGACAAGGAAGCGATCAACAAGGCGCTGTATTCCGGTCTGGCGGTGACCATGACCTCGCCGATCCCGCCGGCCCAGTGGGGCTATGACGCGTCGCTGAAGGGCTACCCGTACGACCCGAAGAAAGCCGCCGCCCTGCTGAAGGAGGCCGGCGTGCAACTGCCGCTGCATGCCGAGTTGCTGACCTACAATACGCCACGCGGCTACAACCCCGCCGGCCCCGATCTCGCGGTTGCCTTGCAGGGCTACTTCAAGAAAGTCGGCGTCGAGGTCGACATCCGCAAGCTCGACATGGGCGCCTTCCTCGGCACCGTGCGGTCGGGCAAGTACCCCGGCCTGTTCCTGGTCGGCTGGAGCGGCGACAACGGCGACCCCGACAACTTCGTCGCCCCGCTGTGGGCTTCCTACAGCATGCCGGTGGGCGACACCACGCACTACCAGGACCCGCAGGTTGACGCCGAGATGAAGGCGGCGGTGCTCGAGGTGGACCACGACAAGCGGATGGCGATGTACAAGAAGATCCAGGCGCAGATTCTCGACGGCGCGCCGTGGGTGTTCGTGAACTCGACCCTGCTGGTGCGGGCGACCCGCAAGAACGTCGAGGGCCTCACGCTGAGCCCGACACAGATGTTCTTCGACATGGAGCAGGTGTCGCTGAAGAAGTGAGAAAGCCAAGGGGAGGGGATCGATGGCGCGGGTAGCGGTGCTGGATGACTGGCAGGGGACCGCCGAGTCCCTGGCCGACTGGTCGGCGCTGAAGGCGCGGGCCGAGGTGGTGTTCTTCCGTCAGGCGATCCCCGACCCCGATGCGCTGGTGGCCGCGCTGGCCGGCTTCGACATCGTGCTGGCCATGCGCGAGCGCACGGCGCTGCCGGGGGCGACCCTCCGGCGGCTCGGCGACCTGCGGCTGCTGA
>PLTJ01000062.1:0-1875 GCA_003164455.1 Acetobacteraceae bacterium | reverse complement strand
TGCCCCCCGGCCTGGAACTGGCGGGTCGCACGCTCGGGCTGGTCGGGCTCGGCCGTATCGGCGCGCGGATGGCCCGCTACGCCCAGGCGCTGGACATGCCAGTGATCGCCTGGAGCCAGAATTTGTCCGAAGAACGCACCCGCGAGGTCGGCGTTACGCTTGTGTCCAAGGACGAACTGTTCGCCCGCGCCGATGCGATCAGCATCCATCTGGTCCTGGCGGCGCGCACGCGCGGGGTGGTCGGGGCGACGGAGATCGGCCGCATGCGCCGGGGCGCCATCCTGGTCAACACCTCGCGCGGCCCGCTGGTGGATCAGGACGCGCTGCTGACGGCGCTAGCCGAGGGACGCATCCTCGCCGGGCTCGATGTGTTCGACACCGAACCGCTGCCGCCCGGACATCCGCTGCGCACCGCCCCGAACACGGTGCTGACACCGCACCTGGGCTACGTGACCGGGGAGAACATGACCGAACTCTATCGCGCCAGCATCGAGAACATCCTCGCCTATCTCGACGGCGCGCCGATCCGCGTGGTCAATCCGGAGGTCCTGACCTGAAGGAAGGCCGCTGGGATTATTCCCGTACCACGTAGGTGTAGAAACGGATCGATCCGTCAGGCTCGCGCTCGCGGTACACCCCCTGCACTTCCGTCTCGAAGCCGGGAAACAAATTGGCGGCGCGCTCGAACACCCGCAGGTAGTCGATCATCGGCTGGGCGCGTTCGTCCAATCGTTCGCCCGGTATGATGGTGGCGATGCCGGGCGGATAGACGAGAATGAGCGTCGTCGCGATGCGCCCGGCGAGCTGGTCGATCGGCAGATAGTCCACGTTGTTGCGCACGAGCTGGCGCACCGCCGCGTCCGGCTTCAACGCGATCCGCGGAAAGTGCCGGCGGCGGAACTGCAACCGCTGCAACCGGCTCACCTGCCGGTCGCTATAGAAAACGTGCATCTCGTGGCACAGGTCGCGCAGGCCGACGCCGGCGTAGCGCCCGTTGCAGCGTTGCACGAGTTCGGGCATGACCTCCAGCAGCGGCGCGTTCTCGTCGTGCAGCTTCTTGAAGGTGACCAGCCAGCTCAGCAGCGTGCCGGCCTTGCTGGATTCCACCCCGGGCGTGAGCAGGAACAGGATGCTGTAGAGGTCGTTCTTTTCCGCCACGATCCGGTTCTCGCGCAGGTATTCCGCCAACACCGGGGCCGGCACGCCGTGCGCCGCATACGCGCCGGTTGCCCGGTCGATGCCCGGCGTCAGCAGGGTCAGCTTGTTGGGATCGGTCATCGCATAGCCCAGCGCGCAGACTTCTGCGTCGCTCGGCGAAACATGGGTGAAGCCGTGCCAGCCGGCGCCCGGGTTCAGCGCCCAGTACTGCGAATCGGAGGCCAGGTCATCGGTCGGCACGCTCTCCCAGGGGGTCGCCACCGCCGCCTCGCCGGCGCCGCGCCACAGCACCGTATCGGGCACGAATGGATCGAAGAACCAGCGCCGCGCCGGGTCGTTTTCCTTCTCCTCGAACTCGCGCCGGATGGCCCGCAGCTTCTTGCGCAGCTCGATGCCAAGGCGGATCGTGTCGTCCCACAGCACCTCGCCCTGGCGCCCCTTCATCATGTGCGCGCCGACATCCAGCGAGGCGAACAGCGGGTAGAACGGCGAGGTGCTGGCGTGCAGCAGGAACATCTCGTTGAAGCGCCGGTGGCCAACGCAGCGTTCCTGGCCGGCGATGTGGCGATCCTTGACGTGGATCTGCGAGGTCTGCGACAGGCCGGCGAGTTGCTTGTGCGCGGACTGGGTGGCGATGATGCCGGGCTGGGCCGCGTCAAGCCCGCTCAGCCCCATGGCGTAGCGGCCCTTGTAGATCGGGTGGAACTTCATGAAGCC
>PLTJ01000362.1 GCA_003164455.1 Acetobacteraceae bacterium | reverse complement strand
CCAGCGCAAGCCCGACTGGATCCGGGTGAAGGCGCCGACCAGCCCGGTCTATCACGAGACCCACGCGCTGATCCGCGACCACCGGCTGAACACGGTGTGCGAGGAAGCGGGCTGCCCGAACATCGGCGAGTGCTGGAGCCAGCGCCACGCCACCATGATGATCNNTCATGGGCGACACCTGCACCCGCGCGTGCAGTTTCTGCAACGTGCGCACCGGCCAGCCGGCGGCGCTGGACGCAGACGAGCCGAACCGGGTGGCGGACGCCGTGGCGCGGCTGGGGCTGCGGCACGTGGTGGTCACATCGGTCGATCGCGACGATCTCGCGGATGGCGGGGCGGCGCATTTCGCCGCCGTCATCGCCGCGATCCGCGCCGCCGCTCCCGCGGCGACCATCGAGGTGCTGACGCCGGACTTTTTGCGCAAGCCGGGTGCGGTGGAGGTGGTGGTTGCAGCGCGCCCCGACGTGTTCAACCACAATCTGGAGACGGTGCCGCGCCTTTATCCGTCCATCCGGCCGGGCGCGCGCTACTACCAGTCGTTGCGGCTGCTCGACAGCGTCAAGCGACTGGACCCCGGCATGTTCACCAAGTCCGGTCTGATGGTGGGCCTGGGCGAGCAGCGCGCCGAAATCCTGCAGGTGATGGACGATCTGCGGGTGGCGGATGTGGACTTCCTGACCGTCGGCCAGTATTTGCAACCGAGCGTGAAACACGCCGCGGTGGCGGAATTCGTCAGCCCCGAGGCTTTTGCCGAGGTTGCCAGCCTGGCTCGCGCTCGCGGTTTCCTGCTCGTTTCCGCCACCCCGCTGACCCGCAGTTCGTACCACGCCGACGCCGATTTCGCGGCGCTGAAGGCGGCGCGGGAGGCGCGACGCGCACAGGCAGCGGCCTGAACATGCCGACGCACGCGGAGAGCCGCATCGTCCCCTTCACGCCCGAGCAGATGTGGGACCTGGTGGCCGATGTGGATCGCTATCCGCAGTTCCTGCCATGGTGCGCCGGCGCGAAAGTGCGCCAACAGACCGACATCGAACAGATTGCCGACATGACGATCGGCTTCGGCCCGTTCCGCGAGCGCTTCACCAGCCGCAATGCGTTGCTGCGGCCCCAATACATCAAGGTACGCTACCAGAGCGGTCCATTCCGTTACTTGAACAATGACTGGAACTTCGTCCCGAACCTACGCGGTTGCAAGGTGGATTTCTGGGTCGATTTCGAATTCCGCAGCCGCATTCTGCAAGCCGCCATCGGCGTGGTGTTCAGCGAGGCGACGCGGCGCATGGTGAACGCCTTCCTGCACCGTGCCCGCGACGTTTACGACACGCCGGCCATCGCCGCCGCCCAGACCGGTCGCCAGCAAGTCTGAGGAGAGAGTGGTCGGCCCCAGCCCATCACTCCGCCGGCAGCACCTCCGCCGGCACCGGCACCAGCCCTGGCGGCAAACGATTGCGCGGGTTCGCGTCAGGCATCCAGACGCGCTCCCCCCGCTCCTCCCGATCAGACAGCACACGGGTGCCATCGGCAGATAGCCAGATCGCATACGCCCCCTCGCGCCACACCGAGAACCGGTCGATCGCCGGCACCGCGCAGTGCAGCTGCACCGGCTCCAATGACACCACCACCGCCGCGACGCAGGCACTCTGCGGCGGGTCGTCACGCACCAACAGCGCCACCGGGCCATCAGGGCGGGCGCGCAATTCGCAGGGCGCCTGCCCGCAGCCCAGCGGCTGCACCAGCCGCGCCCGCCACAGCACCCGCCATGAGTCGAGGGAAAAACCAGTGGCGCTGCCGGCGGTCTGCACATACATGCTGTCCTCAGTACGCAGCCCCACCATGCGTCCATCGGCCGACATCAGCAGGTCGGGCGGNNAGCCCCCAGGGCGGCATGTGCGGCACCATGATCGTCGCGGCGGGCCAGGACGATACCGTGCGGCCGACCCACAGCACCGCATCGACTCCCCAGCCCATCGGCACCAGGGCCATCGCCTCGGCACCCAACGGCATCAGAGGGAGGGAAAGCAGACCGGCCGGCATGATCAGCAGCGCCGTGATCGGGACCGCAACCATATTGGCCAGCACGTTGTAAAGCTGCACCTGGCCGAAATGGTAGGCAGCGAACGGCGCCGAGAAGGTGCCGGCCAGCGCCGCCGTTACCGCCAGCGCCACTATGTTGGCGAGCAGGCGTCCCCGCCATGCCCCCTCGCCACGCAGGGCCAGCAGCCAGGGGCGCAGCGTTGCGTAGCCGACGATCAGCGCCAACACGGCGGAGAAGCTCATCTGGAAGCTCACGCCCATGACCTGGTGCGGCTCCAGCAGCACCAGCGCGGCCATCGCCAGCGCCAACCCGCGCAGCGACAGCGCCCGCCGCCCGGCCACCACGCCGAGGGTAAACAGGCAAGCCATGGCAAAGCTACGTTGCACCGGCAGATGCGCGCCGGTCAGCAGCATGTAGCCCGCCGCCGCCAGCAGCGCCGCGACGGCAGCGATCTGCTTGGCCGGCCAGTGCAGCGCCGCCCACTCCCACACCGCCAGGGCCAGCCGCGTGGTGGCGAACACCAGCCCCATGACGATGCCGATATGCAGCCCGGCGATGGCCAGCAGGTGGGCGAGCCCGGCGTTGCGGAAAGCCTGTCGGTCGGCTTCGGAAATGCTGCTGGTGTTGCCAGTCAGCATGGTGGTGGCGATAGCAGCGGTGCTGCCGGACAACACCGCGGCAATGCGCGCGGCGATAGTCTCGCGCAGCCGCTGCACCGGGCTGGCCGCCCCCCCCCCGGCAACCCGCTCGGAAGCGCCCAACGCCATGCCGAAGGCGCCAAAGCCCTGGTAAAAAGCGTCGCGCTGCAAATCCCAGGCGCCAGGATAGGCTGGCGGCGCCGGTCGCATCAGCAGTGCGCGCACGTGCAGCGTATCGCCGGCGGCAACCGACGTGGCGTCGTTCGTCCGCAGGCGGATGCGCAGCAGGCGTTCGAGCGGGGCGCCACCGTCCAGCCGTACCGCCTCCAGCGTCACCCGGCGCCCCTCGGGGAGCGGCTCGACCACGCGCACGGTTCCTTCCACCACCACGGCGCGAGTCGGCACCTCCATCAGCGACGGGGCGCGCAAAGTTGCCAATTGGGCGGCGGCGAAACCGAGCGCAGCCGCCACGACGCAGGACGCGGCGGCGCGCGGCAGGATGCGGGGCCAGGTCACCACCAGCACGGCCAACGCAGGCACCAGCAGCGCCGGTGCAAGCCAGGCCGGCGGATCGCTGCGCAGCGCGAAAAAAATAACCGCCCCGGCCGTCATCAGCACTGGCAGCCAGAGGAAAAATCGGCCGCGCTCCGCCTCGGCCCAGGTGGCGAACCGGCCCCAGACCATACCAACCCAGCCCGGTCCGGCGATCGGTGCGACGGCACGCTGTTGCATGTCCGTCACGCTACCCCGGCACGCCTCGTGCCGCCATCCTTGCCCATGCTACAAGCACCACCCCAAGCTTGGATCGACCGCAATGACCGTCCGCACCCGCTTCGCCCCCTCGCCCACCGGCCTGCTGCACATCGGTGGTGCCCGCACGGCGTTGTTCAACTACCTGTTCGCCCGCCACCACGGGGGAGAATTTCTGCTGCGCATCGAGGACACCGACCGCGAACGCAGCACCGCGGCCGCCACCCAGGTCATTCTCGACGGGCTCGCCTGGCTCGGCCTGAAAACCGACGCGCCGCCGGTGTTCCAGTCCACCCGGCAGGTCCGCCATGCCGAGGTGGCACACCAGATGCTGGCGGCTGGGCGGGCGTTCAAATGTTTTCTCACGGCGGCCGAATTGGACGGCCTGCGCGAGCAGGCCCGCGCGGCCGGCCGCGGCATGCGTATCGACAGCCCGTGGCGCGACCGCGATCCCGCCGAGGCGCCCACCGGCGCCCCCTTCGCCATCCGCCTGCGCGCCCCGCGCGAGGGGGAGACGGTAGTGGACGACCTGGTGCAGGGCCAAGTGCGGGTGGCCAATGCCGAACTCGACGACATGATCATCCTGCGCAGCGACGGCTCTCCGACCTACCAGCATGCCGTGGTGGTGGACGATCACGACATGGGCATCACTCATGTCATCCGCGGCGACGACCATTTCACCAACACATTCAGGCAGGTGCAAGTCTACGCAGCGATGGGCTGGGAGATGCCGCGCTTCGGCCATGTACCGCTGATCCACGGGGCGGACGGCGCCAAACTGTCGAAACGGCACGGGGCGCAGTCGGTGACAGATTTTCGTGACATGGGCTATCTGCCTGAAGCGCTGTGCAACTACCTGCTGCGGCTGGGGTGGGGGCATGGAGATGCCGAAATCCTCTCCCGCGAGCAGGCGATCGCGCTGTTCGACATCGACGGCGTCGGTCGCGCGCCGAGCCGCATGGACTACGCCAAGCTGGCGCATGTGAACGGCGTGTGGATTCGCGCCGCCGACAACGAGCGGCTTACCGACGAGGTGCTGCACTTTCTCGCCGACCGGCCCGGGTTGGCGCTCGGCCCCGATGCCGCGGGGCGTATCCGCGCGCTCATGCCGCAGCTGAAAGAGCGAGCAAAGACATTGGTGGAACTTGCTGACGCTGCAAGTTTTCTTGTCCACCCACTCCCGCTGCCGATGGCACCGAAGGCGACGGCGCTGCTGAGCGCGGAAAACCGGCTGATGCTGCGCGAAGTGGCGGCGGCGCTGGCGACGACCGATTTCTCCCCCGCCGCGCTGGATACGACGCTGCGCGCCTACGGCGAGCGCACCGGCCGCAAGCTGGGCACGGTGGCGCAGCCGCTGCGCGCGGCGCTAACCGGAAGCACGACGAGCCCTGGGATCGAAGCGGTGCTGGTGGCGCTGGGGCGCGACGAGGCACTGGTGCGCATCGAAGCCGCTGTGGCGTGAGGTCTCGCCGGAGCGGCGGTGGCGGATGGAAGCATAGCCAGAGGCAGCGCCCCCTGGCCTTGTTTCCTCGTGCCGGCTAACGTCTGCCCCCCGTACACAGTCGGGACTCGCATCTTGAACAACCCGCCCCGTCACCTGCTCCAGATCGAGGGCCTGCTTCCGCCGCAAATCGGCGCCATGCTGGACCTGGCGGAGAGCTATGTATTGCTGAACCGTTCCGGCAAGACGCAGCGCGATCTGCTGCGCGGGCGCACGCTCATCAACCTGTTCTTTGAGGATTCCACCCGTACCCGCACCAGTTTCGAACTAGCCGGCAAGCGGCTGGGAGCCGACGTCATCAATATGTCGGTCTCCACCAGCAGCGTGAACAAGGGTGAGACGCTGCTGGACACCGCGGCGACGCTGAATGCCATGCATTGCGACCTGCTGGTGGTGCGTCACGACCAGTCCGGTGCGCCGGCGCTGCTGGCGCAGAAGGTCGATGCCGCAGTGATTAACGCCGGCGACGGCACTCACGAGCACCCCACCCAGGCGCTGTTGGACGCGCTGACCATCCGTCGCCGGCGGGGTGCGCTGGCGGGGCTGGTGGTGGCGATCTGCGGCGACGTGCTGCACAGCCGGGTGGCGCGCTCGAACATCCACCTGCTGACCACCATGGGGAGCCGGGTGCGGGTGGTCGGCCCGCCCACGCTGATCCCGCCCGCGGTCGAGCGGCTGGGGGTGACGGTGTTCCACGACATGAAGGCCGGGCTGGAGGGCGCCGACATCGTGATGGCGTTGCGCTTACAGAAGGAGCGCATGGCCCGCGGGCTGGTGCCCAGCGCGCGCGAATTTTTCCGCTTCTACGGGCTGGACGCGGCCAAGCTGGCCTGGGCGAAGCCCGATGCGCTGGTCATGCATCCCGGCCCGATGAACCGCGGCGTGGAGATCGACAGCGCGGTGGCCGACGATCCGGTGCGCAGCCTCATCAGGGAACAGGTGGAAATGGGAGTGGCGGTACGCATGGCCGTGCTCGACCTGCTGGCCCGCCAGGCGCGCCGCAACGACTGATCGGCGAGGAGTGCGATCAACCCGGGCGGCACGCGTTGCGGAGCGCATCGGTCAGCCAGCGGGCCGGCGCTGTTGCCCGCCAGATCGTGCTGGGGCGCATCTGTGCCA
>PLTJ01000272.1:2795-5582 GCA_003164455.1 Acetobacteraceae bacterium | reverse complement strand
GTCCGCACAGCGTCTTGCCCGCTCCTGGCACGCCCGTAACGAACATGATGATTTTGCCGGAGTTTTCCTTCGCCTCGCGGATCGCGGTCAGGATGGCGCCGGTGGTTTCGGACAGATTCTTCTTTTCGGCACTGGCAAAAGCGATCTCCGCCACATCGTGCCGGTCGTACAGCGTGCATGCGGCATCGATGATCGATGGCACCGGTGCGTAGCGGGCATGCTCCCAGGCAACCACGTCGAGCGGCAACGCCGGCGCGGGCAGCCGGTCCATCAGGTCACGCAGCAGCGTCCCCAGCGTGGCCGCCGAAGCCTCCAGCACACTGCCGGCGACACCGAAACCCAGCGGCAGCGGCCAGACCGGCGGGGCGGGCCTGCCATCGGTCGCGACCAGCACCGGCACGATCGGATGCCGGGGGCTGCCCGCATGAAAATCCTGCAAATCCAGGGCATAGTCCTCGACCTGCCGTTTTGCCGCTGCATCGAAAGCGGCGGAACCGACCTTGAACTCCAGCACCACCAGGCCCGCCGGGGCGACCAGCACGGCATCGATCCGCTTGCCCAGCCGGAGAATGGAAAATTCCAGCACGACCCGCCAGTCCAGCGCCGCCGGCCAATCCGCCAGCGCGACCTGCAACAGCGCGACCGATCGCAGCCAGGCCCATAACTGCATGGCCTCGTTGATGCGGTGGTGCTGCATGTCCTGGAACGCCAGCGTTTCCGCCAACTGCTGCGGGTCCTCAGCCAAGAAATCCCGCACGCTCCTGGACAGCATCGATTTTCGCCCTGGTGATGGCGCGACTACCCGCTCTCGCCCTCCCGCCGGAACGGCGAGAACGCCTCAAGTTCCTCCATCTGCGCCTGTTTTTCCACCCGTTCCTGCTCCAGGAACCCGGCCACCGCCCGACGCAGCCCGGCGTGGGCGATCCAGTGCGCCGAGAAGGTNNCGCGCTGGATCTTGTGCTCGCCCTGCGCCCCGGCCTCGACCCGCGGCAGGCCCGCCGCGATGGCGAACGCGATGGCGCGGTAATAGCAGAGTTCAAAATGCAGGAACGGCCAGTCTCCCCGACAGCCCCAGTTGCGCCCGTACAGCGCCTCCGACCCGAGCAGGTTCAGCGCGCCCGCCACCCACTCGCGCTTCGTGCGCGCCATCATCAGCACCACCGCATCGCCCAGCCGCTGGCCCAGCAGGGTGAAGAAGCGCCGGGTCAGGTAGGCCGATCCCCACTTGCGGTCCGAGGTGGACATATAGAATGCGTAGAAAGCGTCCCACTCGCTCCGCCCGATCTCGCCGCCGCGCAGGGTGACGAATTCCAGGCCGCAGTTCTGTGCCTCCCGCCGCTCGCGCCGGATGGTTTTCCGCTTGCGCGCGTTCAGTGCCGCCAGAAAGGCATCGAAATCGGCGTAACCCGCGTTCTCCCAATGAAACTGCATGCCCAGCCGCAGCAGCCAGCCGGCCTGCCCGAACGCCTGAAAATCGTCGGCGTTGCAGAACGTCGCGTGCACCGAGGAGAGCGAAAGATCCTCGCAGGCCCGCACCAGCGCGCCGGCCAGAACGCGTTTCGGAACGTCGCGCACCAGCAGGCGCGGGCCGGGCACCGGGCTGAACGGACTGGCCACCTGCAATTTCGGGTAGTAGCGCCCGCCCGCGCGCTCGAAGGCGTCCGCCCAGCCATGGTCGAATACGTACTCGCCATAACTATGAGCCTTGGCGTACATCGGCGCCACCGCCGCCACCCGCCCCTTGGCGTCGCGCAGCACCGCGTGCTGCGGCAGCCACCCGGTGCGGGCGGTGGCCGAGCCACTGTCCTCGACGGCGGACAAAAACGCATGCGACACGAACGGATTGCCCACCCCCGCGCAGGCATCCCAATCAGCGGGGGAAATCTCACCGATGGCCTGGTGCAATGTCAGCGTCAGCGAAGGCGATCCGTCCGGCATGTCCCTCAAGGTAGGGGCGCGGCGCCGTCAGGCAATGCGGAACAGGCCCTCGACTTCCACCGCCGCGTCCCCCGGCAGCGACGGCACGCCGACCGCGGCGCGGGCATGCCGCCCGGCCTCGCCGAACACCGCCACGGCGAGGTCGGACGCGCCGTTCATGACCAGCGCATGCCCCGAGAAGCTCGCCGGCGCGGCGATGAAGCCGCCCAGGCGCACGACCTGCTGCACCCGGTCGAGGTCGCCGCCGCAGGCCGCTTTGATATGAACCAGAACATTTATGAAACATAACCGTGCGGCGTGCTGGCCCTGCTCGATGCTCAGCCCATCGCCCACTTTTCCGGTCACCGCGATCTTGCCGTCCACCGCCGGCACCTGGCCGCTAACGACCACGAGGTCGCCGGTGCGCACGAACGGCACGTAGTTGGCGAGCGGCGCCATGGGGGTGGGCAGGGTGATGCCGAGTTCCTGAAGTTTTTTCTCAACCCTTCCGGACATCCTTTTGTATTCCTTTTATTTTCCCACCACGCGCAGGGCGCGGCGGCGGATCCGCGGGCCGTCGTCCTGCGGCAGGTCGAGCGGCAACAGCGGGGCGCGGTCGCGCGCGCCATTGCCCACCGTGTCCATTTCCTCATCCTCGGCCGGGGCGATGTCGGTCTTGCCCAGGTAATTGACGGCGAGGTTGCGGAATATGTAGTCGAGCAGGCTGGTGGCGCGGTCCACCGCGGGGTCGCCCTCGACCGCGCCGGCGGGACCGAATCGCGTAAAAGTGAACGTCTCGACGAACTCGGACAGCTTCACCCCGTGTTGCAGGCCCATGCTGACTGCGATGGCGAAACTGTCCATCAGGCC
>PLTJ01000272.1:0-2765 GCA_003164455.1 Acetobacteraceae bacterium | reverse complement strand
GAACGGCGCCACGGCGGCCTGCATCGCGGCCTGCGCGGCCGGGGAGACGACGGGGAAAGGCGTGTCGCCGGCCAGCACGGCGGCCAGCGCCGCCTCGGCGGTCAGGCCACTGGCGATCAGCGCGGACCGGGCGGTGCGGGTCAGCGCGCCGGCATCGTCGATGGGCGAAAAGGCGGGCGCGATGCCGCCGGTTTCCACCCCCAGCAGCGCGTCGGCCAGACCGGGGTCGGTGATCGCGGTGGTGGCGACATGGCGCAGCCCGCCCGCTTCCGCGGCCGCTTGCAGGGCGGCACGGGCGGCGTCGGTCAGGCCGGGGATGGCGGTCGCTTCCGGCACCGCGGCGGTCAGGTCCGACGGCGAGGCGCGCACACCGAACCGTCCCGCCAGCGCGGCGGAGGCGGCATCGGCGCGGCCGCGCACCAGGGCGGCGAGGGCGGCCGCCACGGCACGCGCGGGCGCGCCGTCATAGGGCAGACCCATCGCCGCCAGCAGGCCGGCCAGGTCGGCCATGCCGACGCTGATCCGTTTGTCCATCGGCGCATGCAGCGCCAGGGCCAAAGCGGCGACGTCCACCGCCGCGCTGAACCCCGCGACGTCGAAACCACTGCCCGATTCGTGGAAAGCGGCCAGGTTGAGAACGAACCCCGGAGAGCCGGCCTCGCCGCGCCAGATCGGTGCCGTCGGCGCGCCGCGGCGGGACAGCAACAGGCCATGCAGGCCGGCGCTCAGCGGCTCCTCGGTGCCGGCGCGGCGGGCGCGCTCGGCGATCGGCCGGATCCAGGCCTCCGCCGCCGCTTCCAGCGACACCGGCCCGCTGCCCGGCGCCAGCGCCACCAGGGCGGCGGCGGCACGATCGTCCCAGGCGACCGGAAGGGTTACCGGACGCGCCGGCGCATCGGGGTCTGGCGCGGCGGAGACGGTGCGCATGCGCACGCCCTGCCAAGGCTTTTTCGTGTTCATGGCGGCGATGTTAGGGCGGGTTGGGGCGACTCCGGAAGCTGTATTTTGGGGTTCGAGGGGCAGGGGGCCACAAAATGCTGTGGATATGCTGTGGATATCCCCTCTCGTTCCGCAGGACATGGACCGATCGCAGCGTTCGCCCTATATCCGGGGCCATGAACATCGGCACCCTGTTGTTTACCTGGCTGCACGGCAAGCGCGTCGGCACCGACGAGACGGGTAATGTCTATTACGAGGAGCGCCGCGAGCGCGCCGGCATGCGCCGCCGCCGCTGGGTGCTCTATGGGCGCGGCCCGGTCGAGGCCTCGCGCGTGCCGCCCGAATGGCACCCGTGGCTGCACTACACCACCGCCGCTCCGTTGCCGCTGGAGCCCCGCCGGGTCTGGGAAAAGCCGCACCAGGCCAACCTGACCGGCACGCCGCAGGGCTATCGCCCGGCCGGCCACGACTACGCCGGCGGCAAGCGTGCCGCCGCGAGCGGCGACTACGAAGCCTGGACCCCAGGCAGCTAGGCGGACCGAAGTTCATGGCGCAGCGCAATCTGGTAGAAACCTTGACCGGAGCCGTGGTGCTGGTGGTGGCCATCGGCTTCCTCGGCTACGCGGTGGCGAACAGCGGCCGCGCGCCCGTGAGCGGCTATGACCTGCATGCCCAGTTCGACCGCATCGACGGCCTGTCGGTGGGGTCCGATGTACGGGTGGCCGGCGTGAAGGTGGGCAGCGTGGTAAGCGCCACCGTGGACCCGAAGACCTACCAGGCCGAGGTTGCCTTCACCGTGCAGAACGCGGTGAAACTGCCAAGCGATTCCAGCGCCGAAATCACCAGCGACGGGCTGCTGGGCGGCAAATACATCTCCCTGGTGCCGGGCGGCGATGAAAAACTGCTGGCCGCCGGCGGCACGGTGACCATCACCCAGTCCTCCATCAGCATTGAGCAGTTGCTGGGCAAGTTCATCTTCAGTGCCGGCAGTCTCACGTCCACGAAGGAGCCGGGACAGGGGGCGCCAAAGTGATTGCGCCGCCGCACTGGCCGCAGCCCGATGGCGCGCCGGTTTCCTGCCGCGAGAAGCTGAAGACACTGGCCGATAACCACGCTGAACTGGCCCAGGTCATGCAGGACGCCTTCGAGGACGCGGTGCTGATGGGCGTGGACGAGCAGGCCATGCGCGACATCCTGGCCGACATGGTGCGGGCGCTGCACAGCCCGAAGCGCGCCGCCGGCGCATGAGGCTCGCCGCCGCATTTCTGTGCGCCGCCCTGGTGCCCGCCGCGACCATGCCCGGTGCACAGGCGCAGGCGCCCGCCGCGCCAGCCGCACCCTCCCCATCTCCGCCCGGCCCGGCGCCGGATGCCTGGATCGCGCGGCCCATCGTGGACCTGATGGCCTTGGACAAGGTGTCGGCTCGCGCGACCCCGCTCTCCGGCAAGGTCGGGGAGACGTTGCATTTCGGCTCGCTGACCGTGGTGGCGCGCGCCTGCGTGGTGCGCCCGCCCGACGCCGCGGCCGATGCCGCGGCGTTCCTGGACATCACCGACGCGCGGCCCGGGATAGCGCCCTTCCACGCCTGGATGCTGCTCACCGAGCCGTCGCTGTCGATCTACGAGCACCCGGTTTACGACATCCGGCTCGCCGGCTGCCGCTGAGGGACTTACTCCAGCGTCGCGTCCAGCGTGATGGCGGCGTTCAGCACCTTCGATACCGGGCAGCCCGCCTTGGCCTTGCCGGCGAGATCCTCGAACGTCGCGCGGTCGATGCCCGGCACTTTCGCGCGCAGCACCAGGTGCACCGCGGCGATCTTCCAGCCG
>PLTJ01000090.1 GCA_003164455.1 Acetobacteraceae bacterium | reverse complement strand
GGCCGTCCACATAAGGCTGCTAGCGTCCCTTCTTCTCGTATCCACCGACCAGTTCGGCCTGCGCCAGCACGTGCCCCGCGAATGCCGCCTCGACTTGCGCCTTGCTCTGTCGAGCGAGGTCGGGGAGGACGACAGCGAGCGCATAGAGTTTGTGGAAGTAGCGATGACGGCCGATCGGCGGGCATGGCCCCCCATAGCCCGGCCGCTTCCAGTCGTTGAGCCCATGGCGCGCGCCGGCAGGCAAGGCGGATCCGGCCGCGCCCTCCGGCAGCGAGCCGGCGGCCGGGGGAAGATTGTAGAGCACCCAATGGGTCCAGGTCATTTTCGGTGCCCGGGGATCCGGCGCATCGGGGTCGTCAAGGATCAGCGCCAGGCTCTTGGCGCCGTCCGGAGGCGCCGACCAGGCCAGCGGCGGCGAAATATCGTCGCCCTCGCACGTGTAGCGCGCGGGGATGTCGCCGCCGGCAGCGAAGGCCGGAGAACTCAAGGTGAAGGTCATGGGCGGGGCTCCTTCCACGATGCCACCTGTCAGCGCCATCGCCGACAGAGCGGCCAACAAAGCGGAAAGCAAGAGGGGCGCAGGCAAACGCGGCATATCGTGCGATCCTGGCTATCACGCCGCAGGCGAACCAACCGGCGCGATGGCCTGGTTCACCAGGCGGCCGAGCCTCGCAGAGTGGCCTATGATAGGCCACTCTGCGAGGCTCCGGAAACCCCTGGCCAAGCGGCCTGGGGCATCGATATCAGGAATCGTGAGAACTGACGTTTTCCGTCATATGAAATGTGGCGTGAACGCTGCTGTTCCTGCCCGCCCTCTATGCCTTGACGTTCCGGGTGCGCGAGGTCGTATCGGATCACGCGACGATCGGTGCCGCCACGGCCCCGATCGCCCGTTGAATGTCCTGGGGATCGAGCCGCACCTGCAGCCCTCGCTGGCCCCCGTTGATGTACACCAGATCCTCCGCCAGCGCGGCCGCCTCGATTGCCGTTGGCACCTTCCGCCGCTGTCCGAACGGGCTGATCCCACCCACCTTGTAGCCGGTCAGCCGCTCGGCCTCGGCCGGCCGCATCATCTGGGCCGACTTGCCGCCAAACGCCGCCGCGAGCCTCTTCATGCTGACTTCGCGGTCGGACGGGACAATGACGCAGACCGGTTTGCCGTCCACCTCGGCCATCAGCGTCTTGAGCACCCGCCGCGGATGTTCGCCGAGCGCTTCGGCCGCCTGCAGGCCGAAGCGCTCGGCGTCCGGATCATACGCGTAACTATGGACGGTGAAGGCGACACCCGAAGCTTCCAGGGCGGCCGTGGCTCGCGTGCTTTTCGACATGATGAAGGACCATAGCACGGGCGGCGGCACAAGAATCGTCGGGATGCCGCGCTATGCCATGCAGACGCTGCCCCCGACTGGTTTCAGTCCGCCGCCATGGCAGCCATCCGGTCCGCTACGTTCGCGCCTGGGTAACCCGCACTCTCGCCAGGCATCGGTAGGCCGCGCCACTGGGGCGCCCCCGCCATGTCCCGGACAGCGGTCCGGCGGTCGTTCTCGTCGAGCGACCGGCAGGGCCGGACCATATAGGTATTTCCGTTCCGGCAAGCGACTGTCTCAAAGCCACGGTGCGCGTAAAAGGCAACAAGCGACTGCTGCCCGAGGGTGCCGTCCGACGGATCGCAGGGGCCCCGGTGCCGGGACCGCGCCACGACGAAGATCGAGATCTCATGCAGGTCGGCCAGGGTCGCCAGCCGTTGCAAAGCCGCACTGGCCCAGCCTCGTCCCGGCCAGTCCGCCGACAGGTTTTCCAGGTCGACGTCTCCCCAGTCGCGGCGGGCCACCCACGGACGGCCCCGACCCGGCCAAATCTCGGCGGCACCGTCAGCAAAAAAAGAGGAATGGCACGCCTGGTCACGGTGGAACGCCGCGACAAACGCTGCGACCCGAGCTGATTTGTCCTTGTACATCATCAAAGGGGGCCGTTCATTGAGGCCAATGATTGTGCTGCAGCAGGGGACAAAGGAGCTTTGCCATTCGAGACACGCTGGGTTGGGTGGGGTGCAGGAACGTCGCCGCGCGTGGTCTTTGCGATCACGAGTTGCCATCGGATCAGTCCGCTACGGTCCTGGTCTGACGCTGACAGAGAGCCAGGCTAGCGCGTCTCCCCCACGAACCCGCGCTGCAATTCGGCCAGCCGCGTCAGGGCCGGGGCGGGCAGGGGACCTCGCTCCACTGCCGCCAATGCCGACTCGAACTCGGCAAGGCTCGCCATGCCGACCAGCACCGTGCTGATCGCCGAATTGGCGATGACGAAACGCGTCGCCGCCTCCGCCAGGCCGGCGGCGTAGCCTTCGGCAACCAGGGGGGCGAGCCGCCGTGCGCGCCCCAGATCATCGTCGTAGCGCATGGCGGATCCGATCGGCTCAGGCGGGGCACTCGCGGTGGGGTGCCGCGCCGCCGTGCCGGACAACGCCCCTGCCGCCAGGGCGCGGATGCCGATCGTGCCAAGACCGGCCGCGGTCGTGTGATCCAGCAGCCGCCGATAGTCCTGCGCCGGATAGCCGGCCGGAAGCACCGACCCAGCGGACGGGTTCAACATGTTGTAGCTGACCTGGGCACTGTGGAACGCGCCGGAGTCGATCACCTGGTGCAGCGCCGCGGTATCGCCGATCGCGGTAATCCCGAGGAAACGCGTCTTGCCCTGTTGGCGTAGCGCCGCGAACGCCGGCACCACCTCCTCCAGCACCAGCCTCACCGGCAACGAATTGCCCGCGCCGTCCGCCGTGATGGCATTGTGCAGGTGAAAGATGTCGACATGGTCGCGACCGAGCCGCTTCAGGCTGCCGTCCAGCGAAGCCGCGGCAGCGGCTGCGATGTTGCCGCGCTCGGCCTCGGTAAACCAGACCTTGGTGCCGATATGCGCCGCCGGCTTCAGCTTCGCCCAGACGCGGCCGAGGTTGGTCTCCGACGCGCCGTTGCCATACAGCACCGCGGTGTCGAAGTAATTGATCCCCGCCTCCAGCGCCCGCGCGACGGCACGCTCCTGGTCCACCGGCGCGCCGCGCACCATCAGGCCGCCGACCGCGCCGCAGCCGAAGCCGAACACCGAAACCCGCAAGCCGGTGCGGCCGAAATCCCGCATCTCCATGACGCATCCTCCCGTCGTTGCGTGGTGCCCCGCTCTGGGGCGACTATCGCGGATATCGCATTGCCACCAGTCCGCCGCCGGCAAAGGGCCGCTCAACCGAGGCCGAGTGTCTGACGATGGCGGCGCAGGTATTCCACCTCGGCCGGGCTGGCGCGATCGGTCGTAGTCATGGCGCGGTGCCAGTGGGGATAGATCGGCGCCGGCCGGGCGACGGCCTCGATACGGTCGTGCTGGTCCGGCGTCAGGGTGAACGCGGCGGCGCCAAGGCTTTCGCGAAGCTGATCGTCGGTTCGCGCGCCGAGCACGATCGGACCGACATTGGGACGCGCCTGTAGCCACGCCAGGGCGATCTGCGCGACCGTGGCGCCCTGCTCCGTCGCCACCCCCTGCAGCGCGTCGACAACACGCCAGAGGCGTTCCCAGTCCATGACCCACGGTTCAGACCATTTGGAGGCCTGCCGAGAGCCTTCCGGGGCGGCATGGCCGCGGCCGACCTTGCCGGTCAGCAGGCCCTGGCCCAGCGGGCTCCAGATCATCGCGGCGACACCGAGATCAGCTCCCGCGGGGAGCAGTTCGTATTCGGCCTCCCGCGCTTCGGCAGTGTAGTAGATCTGCTGCGCGACCGGCGCGATCAGACCGCAGGCCCTGGCCGTCATCACGGTCTTGGTCAGCGCCCAGGCACTGTGGTTCGAAACGCCCCAATAGCGGATCTTACCGTCCTTGATGAGGCCGGTCATGGTTTCGACCGTTTCCTCGACCGGGGTGAGACCGTCCCAGCGGTGGGTGAAGTAGAGGTCCACATAATCGGTCTGCAGACGCCGCAGCGACGCCTCGATCTGAGCGGTCAGATGCTCCCGCGACGAGCCCGAGCCATTCGGCCCCGGGCCCATCGTGGCGCCGGCCTTGGTGATGATCAGCGCCTTGTCGCGCCGCCCCGCGAGCGCCTCGCCCACGACACGCTCGGAATCACCGCGTGAATAGACATTGGCCGTATCGATGGCGTTGATGCCGGCATCCAGCGCCATATCAATCTGACGGCGGGCGGTCTCGCCGGTGGCCGAGCCCAACGCTTCGAAGCCATGGGTGCCGGCGAATGTCATGGTCCCGAAGACGAACTTCGAGACGCACAATCCCGAGTTTCCGAGTTGAACATAGTCCATGGCTGGTCTCCATCGCGATTTGATCGATATTCCCCGGATGGATGAAGCGTTCGTCCATTCCGCCAGCAGGTTAGGCCCGGTTCGGCGCGATCTTCAACCACTCGGTTGCCCGCAAATCCGTCCGAGCTTTCCGAACGCCTCGATATCGGGTCGCGCCAACGGTGCGCCGCCGCAGCGAGTTACGCGTCCGCTTCGCCCGCATCTTCCACCGCCATACCGGCTTCGTCACCCTCGATCGTCTGCTTGAGCGACTGCACGCCAACAAGTCCGAGTTGCTGGTGGCGCTCGACCGCCCGGAGATAGCGCTGCATACCAATGGTTCCGAGCGTGACATCCGCTGTCATGTCACCAAGCGCAAAATCGGTGGTGGCACCCGCAATCTCAATGGACACCACTGCCGCGACGCCTTCCTCGGCCTGATGCGCACCGCAGCCAAACACCGCATCGCCTTCTGCGATTAGCTCGGTGCCCGTCTCGGCATCCAGGGCCAGCCAGAAGTCCCATACCTGCCCGATCTCATCCGCCGTCGCGCTCAATTCACCAAAACCCTACCCCTGCGGGTTTTGCCCCACGTACGATCGGGGTCCAGGGGCTCTGCCCCATAAGCGCTAGGATAGAGCG
>PLTJ01000434.1 GCA_003164455.1 Acetobacteraceae bacterium | reverse complement strand
GCCCGTTCCGCTTCCTGGCCGATGAACGCGTATCCGGCTCGCACGTTGCCTATGCGCGTTTCGAGGGCTACGTGCCGCGCGCCGATGGGCCGGCGACCTTCACCGCCGGGCCGAAGCGGGTCAATTTCGACCGTATCGAGTGGATCACCATTCCCGACTCGCAGACCGCGGCCAACGCGATGACCAACGGCGAGATGGACTGGTGGCAGTCGCCCACCGTCGATCTGCTGCCGGTGATGACCGGGGGCGGCAAGGTCGAGTCAGCCATCTATGATCCCGCCGGCGGCATCGGCGTGATGCGCTTCAACTTCCTGTTCCCGCCGTTCGACAACCCGGCGATCCGTCGCGCCCTGCTGGGGGCCATCGACCAGTCCGAGTGCATGATCGCGGCCAATGGCGATGACCGGACGTACTGGAAGGACCGCGTCGGCGTGTTCAGTCCCGGCACGCCGATGGCGACCGAGGCCGGCATCGAGGTGATGGCCAGCAAACGCGATCTGCCGCGCGTGCAG
This sequence comes from Acetobacteraceae bacterium, assembly GCA_003164455.1. Lineage (GTDB taxonomy): Bacteria > Pseudomonadota > Alphaproteobacteria > Acetobacterales > Acetobacteraceae > Rhodovastum. Next base: position 2,203 of record PLTJ01000434.1, on the reverse strand, counting down.
CGCGATCTGGAAGCGGCCGGCTACAAGGGCGAGCGCGTGGTGTTGCTCGGCGCGTCGGACTATCCCACCACCAATGCCATTGCGCTGGTGGCGGCGGACGCGCTCAAGCGGGTGGGGATGAACGTGGATTTCCAGGAGGTGGACTGGGGCACGGTGGTGCAACGCCGGGTCAGCAGGAGCCCGCCGGACAAGGGCGGCTGGAACATCTTTTTCACCTACCTCAACGGCACCAACAATTTCGACCCGGCCGGCCAACTCGGCATCCGCGGCAACGGCGCCGGCGCCTGGTTCGGCTGGCCCGACCTGCCGAAACTGGAGCAACTGCGCGATGCCTGGTTCGATGCACCGGATCTGGCCGCGCAGAAGCACATCTGCGAACAGATCCAGCTGCAGGTCTGGCAGGACGTGCCCTACATCCCGCTCGGCTGCACCTATTTCCCGACCGCCTGGCGCAAGGGACTCACCGGTATGCGCATCGGCTTTCCGCAGTTCTACGACGTGCGCTGGGCGTGAAGGAGGGCCGGGGGTCCGCCGCCCCCCGGCCTTACGTACGGCCGCCGACGAAGGCGTTGAAGGTGATCAGGGTGTAGGTGTCCTTCACCCCGGGGATGGTTTGCACGCGTTCGGTCACGAACAGGCCGGTATCGTCTTCCGGGTTCAGGTAGAATTTCGCCAGCAGGTCGTACTGGCCGGAGGTGGAGTGGAGTTCCGACAATTCTTCGATGGTATCGGCCGCCACCTGGGCGACCGTGTAGCTCTGCCCCATCTCGCATTTGATCATCACAAAAATAGGACGCATCTAATCCTCTGATGTCAGGCGGTTGTTTCCCAACGAGTGGCCGTTTTCCGTCGCTCCTGGTCGCTGCGGCCCGCCTCAGAAAGCCGCGCGGTAGATCGCCAGGATCTCGTCGCGACTGATCTCGCGCGGGTTGTTGTCGAGCAGCCGCCGGATCGCATACGCCTCGTCGGCCATCGGCCCGAGGTCGCCTTCCGCCACGCCCAGCTCTGACATCCGCATCTCGATGCCGAGCCCATGGCAGTACCCGTAGGCCACCTCGAACACGGCGCGTTGCTCGGCCGGCGCCGCCAGGCCGAGGGCGGCGAGGATCGTCGCCGTCTGTTGCGGCACCGCCGGCGCGTTGAAGGCGAGCACATGCGGGAACATCAGCGCGTTGGACGCACCATGCGCGACGTGGCGGCGGGTGCCGAGCGGGTAGGCCAGCGCGTGACCGGCCGTTGTATTCACCGGGCCCAGACAGAACCCGCCGTAGAGCGAGGCGAGCGACAATCCCGCCCGCGCCTCGCGATCGTCCCCATCGGCGATCGCGCGGGGCAGGTGGCGCCCGATCAGCCGGATACCTTCCACCGCGTACATGTCGATGTACGGATGGGCGAGCCGATTGGTGTAGGCCTCGACGCAATGCGCCAGCGCATCCACGCCGGTCGCCGCCGTCACCCGCGGCGGCACCGTGAGCGTCAGGTCGGGATCGACCACCGCGAGGTCCGCCTGCAGGTGGTTGCTGTTGGCGACGAGCTTGTTGTGGGTGACGGGGTCGGTGATCAGGGCGCGGTTGCTGGCCTCGCTACCCGTGCCCGAGGTGGTGGCCACCTGGATCAGCGCGATTGAGCGGCCGTGCACGAGCTCGACCCCGGCCACGTCGTGGATCGTCTGGCCGGTGCCGTGCAGGGCAGCGACCAGCTTGGCAAGATCCATGGCGCTGCCGCCGCCGAAGCCCACGATCACGTCGGGCCGCGCCGCGGCGGCAGCGGCAAGGCCGGCCTCAAGGTCGGCGATTTCCGGCTCGCGCTTCACCGCGCTGAATGCGGCGACCCGTCCGGGTAGTCCGAGCATGTCAATGCGGTCGGCGAAGAAAACATCGGAGATGACGAGCGGACGGGTGAAACCGTGCGAGCGTACCCAGGGGGCAACGGCAGCCACGGTGCCTGAACCCAACATGATCGTCTTCGGGCGAATGATTTCGATGGGACGCAGCAGTTCTGGCATAAGTGTTCTCCGGGGGATGACGGCCACCCGCCATTAGACGGCCGATCGGCAGCCACAGGCAATCGTTCCTTCAGAGCCGGTCGGCGATTGGGCGCCGCATTTCGCCGTTGTTGCTAGTGTTCCGATCCCGACAGATGCGACCTGGCAGTCGGGTGAATCGGAACACTAGCAGCCTGTCGGAGTGGGGTGTTGGGTCAT
>PLTJ01000215.1:4470-6872 GCA_003164455.1 Acetobacteraceae bacterium | reverse complement strand
TAGCCGCCGGTGACGTGCAGCACGATCTCGCCGCACGGGTTGGTGGTGACCGGGAAACAGGCATCGTTGGCACGGCGTGACAGCGCAGCCAACAGCTCGGCGGCATGGTCGACCTGGTAGCGGCCGGAGCGGAAATCGCGCCCATCGGCATGCACCGGCTTCTCCCAGGCGGCGCCGTTGCGGTGGTCCTCCAGCCGGTCGCCGTTGATGAACCCGGGCTCGCCGTTGATATAGGCACAACGGGTGACGTCCTCGAATACCGTCAGGGCGTGGCGGGTCAGCGGGTCGAAGGTCTCCGGTGCGCGCCCGGCAGCCACCAGCGCGGTCGCCTGCTCGACGCGCTGCCAGAACTCGTGGTCGACCATGACCGAATTATTGGCGGTCCACAGTCCGCCCTCGCTCTTGCAGCGGATGAAACGGAAGATGCCCGGGTCGCGCCAGTTCTTGGTGGCCATGCGGGCGGCGCGGCGGGCGCCACCGACCTGCACTTCCACCGAGAGATGGTGATCGACCAGCATCGCCTGCGCCCACGGCGGCAGATCGGCGCCACGGCTGCGCGCCGGCTCGATGACCTGGCGGCGAATGTTCAGCAGCGCCCGCAGTATGGAAACCGGACCCGAGGCCGGACGCCCCTGCATGCCGCGAATCGGCGCGCCCCGCTGACGGATGGCGGAGAGGTCGAACACCAATGGAGTCCCACGGGCACCCGTGAAGGCCATGCTCTCCAGCAGTTCCACCGCCTTCGCCCAGCCCTCGCGGCTGTCGGCGATCTGGTGAACGATGGCGCCCGGCGGCAGCGCGGTGAGATCGGCCACCAACTCGCGGGCGATCCAGGCGCGCGCCGCGTCCACATCGGCGGCCTGCGCGGGGTCGGGCAGCAACGACAGCTCGGCGGCGAAATGGCGCAACTCGGCGTCGCTGCGCGGATAGTCCGGATGCTCCGCCGACAGGTAGAGCAGGATGTCCGGCGCGCGGGCCCAGTCCACCACCACCAGCTCGTCGTCGTAGGCGCGGCCGACCCCGCTGCCGTTCAGCAACAGGTAGAACATGGCGAAACTGGCAATCGCGGTGGCGCAGTTGGTGAACACCTCCATGTTCCGGCTGGCCTGGTCGGCGTCGCCGTGCTGCAGATGGCGACCGGAGGTGATCAGCGCGCCGGTGGCGATGGCGTTGCGCAGCCGCGCCTGCTCATCGCGCTCGGCAGCGGTCAGTGGGTGGCTGAGCAGCGACATATTGCCCGCGGCCACACGGTCGGCGACCCGGCCGAAACTCTCCTCATCCTCGGGACGAAACACGGTGCGGCGACCCACCGCCAACCCCATGCCGGGCTCCAGAGGGCGGGCCGGCAACGGCTCGGTGCCGAACGCGGAAGGCGATTCAGCACGGGCAACAGCCGTGTGGACGGAGCGTAGCGAAGCTGGGGCAAGCGACCCGTCCATCAGGCGATCTCCTCTACATCTTGGACCGTTAACCGCGATGCGACACAAGATATGGAGAAAATTCGTCGCCTGTCAATCACTGGAACACAGGACCAGGGCGCTGCCCTGGACCCGCCAAGGGCCGTGAGGCCCTTGGAACCCATTACTTAAGTGAGGTTGTTGAGGGAGGGGGGCAAGGAGATGCCGCAACATCTCCTCGCCCCCCCTCCCTCAACAACCTTCCTCTAGTAGTGGGGTCAAGGGGCCTCACGGCCCCTTGCGGGGTCCGGGGCAGCGCCCCGGTCTTGGCTATCCGAGCAGCGCCTGGGCGCAGGCGTCCAGGATGGCGTTCTCGTCCAGCCCGTATTCGCGATAGAGATCGGGAATGTCGCCGCTCTGGCCAAAATGGTCGACGCCCAGCGGCACCACGCGCTGGCCGCGCACCGCGCCCAGCCAGGAATGGCTCGCCGGATGCCCGTCCAGCACCGTCACCAGCGCGGCCCCCGGCGCCAGCGGGGCCAGGATGCGTTCGATGTGCGACCGGGCACCGCGCTGCCCAGCCCGCCGCGCCCTTCCGGCCGCCAGCCAGCCGTCGTGCAGCCGGTCCGGGCTGGTGATGGCCAGCAGCCCGGCGCCTGGCTCCTCCTCACGCAGCACGGCGAAGCTCGCCTCCGCCTCGGGTGCCACCGGGCCCTGATAGGCCAGGGCGATGCGTGCCCCGGGCGCGGGCGCCACCACCCAGTGCGCGCCGGCGATCACGGCGGCGGGCTCGAGCGTGCGGCTGGGCTGAGCGAGGGCGCGGGTGGACAGCCGCAGCCACACCGCCGAGCCGTCGGGTTGCTGCATGTGAACCAGCGCGTGGCGCAACAGGATGGCGAGTTCGTCCACATGCGCCGGTTCGTAGCTGGCCAGCCCGTCGGTGCTCATGCCGATCAGCGGCGAGTTGATGCTCTGGTGCTGCCCGCCCTCGGGCGCCAGGCTCAC
>PLTJ01000215.1:0-4415 GCA_003164455.1 Acetobacteraceae bacterium | reverse complement strand
CGTCGTTGCGGGTGTGCCGGTCGAACACGCCGCGCCGGTTCACCCACGGACCCAGGTTGGTGGAGACCGCCACGTCGGGGCTGGTGGTGACGATGTGGGCGGCCAGATCCTTCAGCGCCCCCTGTCCGCGTCCGATCTCCGCCAGCATGTCGCCGAACCCGGTCTGGGTGGACATTTTCCGTCCCGCCAGCCGCGGCAGCGGCAACGCCGCCGGCACCGCCACCACGGGGGCGGTGAGCGAGCGGCCGGACGGGGTCAGCGGGGTGGCGAACGGCACCCCGGCGATGAAGTCACGCAGCGCCGCCTCGCCGACGTCCAAGCCCTCGAACAGATCCCATTCATGGCCGGGCCGGATGCCCATGGCGGTGCGGAACACCTCCATCTGCTCCTTCGTCATCAAGCCCGCGTGGTTGTCCTTGTGGCCGGCGAAGGGCAGGCCCATGCCCTTGACGGTGTAGGCGATAAAGCAGGTCGGCTGGTCGCCGGTCGCGGCGGCGGCGTGCAGTGTCTCGATCAGGTATTCGATGTCGTGGCCGCCCAGGTTGGTCATCAGCGCCGCCAGTTCGTCATCCGACAGCGGGTCGATGATGGCGCGCACGCCGCGCGAGCGCCCGAGATCGGTCAGCAGCACCTGCCGCCAGGCGGCGCCGCCCTGAAAGGTCAGGGCCGAGTAGAGGGAATTGGGGCAATCGTCGATCCAGCGCCGCAGGTCCTCGCCGCCCTCGCGGGCGAAGGCCGCCTCCAGGCGGTGGCCGTATTTCATCGTCACCACGTTCCAGCCCATGTCGCGGAACAGGCCCTCGATGCGGCCGAACAGCCGGTCCGGCACCACCGAATCCAGGCTCTGACGGTTGTAGTCGATGATCCACCAAACGTTGCGGATGTCGTGCTTCCAGCCCTCCAGCAGCGCCTCGTAGATGTTCCCCTCATCCAGTTCGGCATCGCCGGCGATGGCGATATGCCGTCCCGCGGGCAGCGCCTCGGCCGCCAGCCCGTGCAGGCGCACGTAGTCGGCGACGAGAGCGGAAAAGCTGGTCATCGCCACCCCCAGCCCGACCGAGCCGGTGGAGAAGTCCACTTCCGGTCCGTCCTTGGTGCGGCTGGGATAGGACTGCGCGCCGCCGAACTGGCGAAACTTCTCCATCGGCGCGCGCTGCTGGCGGCCGAACAGGGCATTGATGGCATGGAACACCGGCCCGGCATGCGGCTTCACCGCCACCCGGTCCTGCGGGCGCAGGATTTCGAAATACAGCGCCGTCATGATGGAGATGACCGAGGCGCAGGACGCCATGTGGCCACCGACCTTCAACCCATCCCGGTTGGGCCGGATATGGTTAGCGTTGTGGATCATCCACGCCGATAGCCAGAGCAGTTTGCGCTCGATCTGCCGCAGCAGCACGAATTTGCGGGTCGCCTCGGTCCCTTCCACGGCGGGCACAATGCTCGTGACCGGTGCGTTCATCCCCTCAACTCCTCTTCTGCCCGGCGCCCCTTTGCTCAGCAAAGATGGGCCGCTATCCCGCCGAAATCAGCCAGCTCGTTCACCACCGGAGGTGTCAACGCTCATCCGGATTCGTCACCTATGGCATGGCGGCATTGCGAAAAAAGCTCGGCTGCCTGTTTCGCCGCCGCCGGCAGCAGCGGCGGCAAATCCTCGGCGATCAGGCCGGGGCCGGCACGGGTGGCGGCCGCGCCATGCAACCAGGCCGCGGCACAGGCGGCCTCCCAGGCCGGCATGCCCTGCGCCAGCAGGCCGGCGATCACCCCGGTCAGCACGTCGCCGGCGCCGGCGGTGGCCAGCCAGGGCGGCGCCGAGGCGTTCACCACGGCGCGTCCGTCCGCGGCGGCGACGATGGTATCAGCGCCCTTCAACAGCACCACCGCGCCGGTGCGCACCGCCGCTGCCCGCGCCGCCGCCAGCCGATCGGGACCCGGCGGCCCGAACACACGGGCGAACTCGCCGGCGTGCGGGGTCAACACGGTGGCGCCGCGCAGCCGCTCGGGGGCGCCGGCGCAAACGGTCAGCGCATCGGCGTCCACCACCACTTGGCGACCGGCGGCCAGCAGTTCCGGCAGGGCGGCGGCGGACGCGGCGGCACCGAGCCCGGGCCCGCACACCCAGACCGTGCGCCTGGGGTCAGCCAGCAGGCTCGCCAGCGCGCCGGTATCGACGATCGTGCCCGGTTCGCCGGCACGGTAGATGTCGGCGCTGCCGACGGCGGCGATGGTCACCATGCCGGCCCCGGCCCGCCGGGCGGCGGCGGCGGCCAGACGGGCCGCCCCGGTCATGGCGGCGCCCCCCAGCACGGTCACGTGGCCACGGCTGTATTTATGGCCTTCCGGGTCCGGCACCGGCAGCGCCCACAGCGACGGGTGGTTCTGAAACGTGCGCAAACCGGCCGGCAGGGCCGCATCGGGCAGCCCGATATCGGCCAGCACCGTCTCACCGCACAGGGTACGACCGGGCAGCAGCAGGTGGCCGGGCTTGAGACGGAAGAAAGTGACGGTCAGCTCCGCCCGGGGGGCAAAACCGCGCACCGCGCCGGTGGCCCCGTCCAGCCCGCTCGGCACATCCACCGCCACCACCCGGCGCGCGGCGCGGAGCACATCGACGACGTCGCCATCGAGGTCGCGCGCCAGCCCGGCCCCGAACACGGCATCGATGACCAATTCGGCGCGGGCAGCGGCCGCGGGCGTGAAGGGCGCACCCAGGCCACGCCAGCGCGCCGCCGCTACCGCCGCCTCGCCCCGTGGCGGCGCCAGCGCGGCGACCCACACCGGCCACCCCGCAGCGGCTAGGCGGCGGGCCACGACATAGCCGTCGCCGCCGTTGTTGCCCGGGCCGCACAGCACCAGGGCGCGGCAGGGCCGCATCCGCGCCTGCATCGCCCGCGCCACCGCCCGGCCGGCATTCTCCATCAGCGCGGCAACCGGCCGGCCGAGCGACACGGCGGCACGGTCAGCCACCGCCATCTCGTCGGGGGTGAGCAGCTCGAGCCTGGGCGGGATCGGCATAGGTGGCCTCCGAACATCGTCCAGGCCAGCTTACACGACATTGCGCGCCCGGTAGCGCCCGCGCCGGCGCGAAGGCTATGGTGCAGCCGTGCAGCGGAGTCGCATCGCCTGGCGGTGGCAAGACGGCGCTGGCCGAGATCGAGGGAGTGTCGTGATGACCTTCGGAGCCCTGTTGCTCGCCGTGCACGTGCTGGGCGCCATTGCCTGGGTGGGCGGCATGTTCTTCGCGCTCGCCGTGCTGCGTCCGAGCATGGGCTTCCTGGAAAGCCCGCTGCGGCTGGCGCTGCACGAGCAGGTGTTCCGCCGCTTCTTCTTCATCATCTGGCACATCATGCCGGTCATGCTGGTGACCGGCATCGCCATGGAGTTCCTGTTCTACGGCGGCTTCGCGACCACGCCCTGGCCGTTGCAGGTGATGACGGGGACCGGGCTCGCCATGGCAGTGCTGTTCGTCGGCATCGTCGCCGGCCCGTGGCGGACCCTGCGCCGCTCGCTGGCGAAGGGCGAAACGCCGCAGGCCGGCGAAGCGGTGCAGCGCATCCGCCTGCTGGTGACCGTCAACCTCGGCCTCGGCGTGCTCACCGCGATCGTCGCGATGCTCGACTTCTAGGCCGCGCCCGGCGACCGCTCGCCGGACGCTTTGGCGCGGTCAGCCCGGTTCGGCGGCGACAGCGGGGGCGGGGGCTTCCTCGGTGATCATTTCCATCCGGCCGCTGATCTGACCGCCATCCTCGACCTGCAGGCGGCGGCAGCGGGCGGTGCCGAGCAGCTTGCCGGTGGCCCGCACGATCAGGTTGCCACGCGCGGTCAGCGTGCCATCAATGGTGCCGGCGACTTCGGCATCCTCGACCTCGACCTCGCCCTTGAACATCCCACCCAGCGAGACGGAAAGTTCGGTGGCGTGGATCATCGTCGCCTCGACCATGCCCTCGACCACCAGGCGTTCGGCGTCCTGCACCATGCCCTGCACCGAGATGCCACGGCCGACCACCAGGGTGCGGCGCTCGACGGGCTCGGAAACGAGCGGGCGCCCCGGCATTCCCCCGGGCCGAGGTCCGGCCTGGCCGGTCGCCGGCGGCGCACCGGACGGGGCGGGAGCGGTGGAGAACGGCGGACGGTTCATCGGGGAGGCCTCCTTCGGAGGGACTGGACGGAAGGGCGGCACACCCAGTCCGGAATCGGTCGGACGATAGGCTGTGCCGTGCTCGCCGCGACCGGCGATACCGGCCAACGACGGCTCGTCCTGGCTGCCGGGCGGGGCGTTCAGGTTCGGTTCGCTGACCGGCGAATCTTCGGGTTTGCGGCGCTTGAACACGGGCGCTCCGTTTCATTCGATGGGAACTGGCGGGCGCTGGCCTAACACGCAAGGCGCCAGGCGAACAACAGGGCGGATCAGATAG
>PLTJ01000225.1 GCA_003164455.1 Acetobacteraceae bacterium | reverse complement strand
CGCCGCATCCAAGCCCGCTTTCCCGCCAAGAAGGATTGAATGATGCCCGGCCTGACACCTGCCGCAGTCGCCGCACTCGACGCGATGGCCGATACCGCCGCGATCGTGACCGCCCGCGACGCCTTCACCGATACCGTGGGGAAACTCGACGCCGCCGAACGGGCGGAACCGGAGGCACGCGCCGCCGTGGCCAGGGCGACCGCCGCCCGCGCTGCGCTGGTGCTTCAAGCGACCGATGGCCAGCACGCGACCCCGGAGGCGACCGCTGCCGCCGCGCGGGCAATGCAGGACGCGGAACATCACCACGCGTTCATCCGCGACCTGGCCGCGCAACTGAGGGCCGATCGCCAGCAGCGCGAAGCGGATTTGATGCAGGCGCAGCGGGCCGCATACAAGCCGGTTGCCGAGTATGGCGCCCATCTGCGGGTGGCGGCGGCGCACCGGCTCGATGTGGCAAAGGCCATGCTGGCCGAGGCGCGGCGAGAGCACGAGAGGGGCACCGCTGCCCTTCAACATGCCGAAATGCGCGGTTTCGCTCCCCGCCCGCGCACTACCGGAGGCCCGTTCGCCTATCTCGACGCCCCCGATCCATACGCGGAGCGCGGCGCGGCGGCGGAAATCGCCTTCTGGCGTTCGGCGGGCCTGGACGTTGCCGAGCTGGCCGATACCGCGAAAGCCGCATGACCGGCCGGGCGATCATGGAGGAAGGGGGCGGCGGCGTTGCCGCTCCCGACCCTGCCGCCGTCGACATGGCACGGGCGCAACTGCGGATGCTGCGCTTCCTCGCCGATGACCCTGCATCGCGCCCGTCTATCAGGACCGCGGCGCGGCGCGAGTTGGCCGACCTGCAGAAGCACCACGGGGCCGATCTGGTGGCATGCGCGGCAGCCGAGGGCCAGTGATGTGCCGCTCCGCAAGGGGCAACCCGTCACCAGTCACCAGCAAGTCACCACCCCAGCCTCGCCCGCGCGCGCGAGGGCAGTTTGTTCGCGCCGATGTTCGCACCTCCTACGCGCGCGGGAGGCTTGTCCGCACGGGTGTCCGCACCCCAACGCGCGCGAGGATGCGCAGATCGTGGGGAGGCTTTGAATTTGCAATCAAAGCAATCAGCCGAGACAGGACCGCGCCGCCAAGGTTGCCACCAGGCAGGTTGCCAGTCCGGTTACCACGGTTTCCACGCCCTCGGGCGCGACCCGCTACCGAGGGGGCTACCAGCGGGGCTACCAAGGCCAACGCGCGAGGCCGAGCCCGCCGCCCGATTAAAATAATCGGGGAAATTCGGATAATCGGAAATTCCGCACCGTCGCCGCGCCCATCCGGACAGGAGAGGGAACCCCGCCAGCGCGGACAAGCTGCGCACCGCCTGGCAGGCGATCGGCACCGGGGACATAGAACCGCACATCGGCAGGAGCGCCGCCCTGTAGCGCCAGCCCAGCGGCCGAGGGGTTCTGAGACACCTATCACGCGCACGCGCGAGGGTTGGCGGCTTGAAAAACAATCAACCGAAATCAAAGCGCCGGAATTCAAGAGCGGCAACCGGGCCGAGTTTCCCCGCGATACGCGCGCCTGAGGGATCGCGCCCATCCGCACACTCCGCACACCAGAAAAAGGGGCGCCGCCCGCGCGCAGGGGGAACCCTTCGCATGAGTGCGAAGGATGGCAGATAGACCGCGTTCATTCTTTTCTGTTCGCCCTCATTTGCCCGCTTGCGCAAACCCGATACGAGCGTATAGTTATTGCGCATCGACGGGACGGACACCATGCGCAGCGTCATCGCCTACATCCGGGTTTCGACCGAACGGCAAGGCAAGAGCGGCCTGGGGATCGAAGCGCAGCGCGAGGCTATCGCCCGCTTCGTGGCGGCTGAGGGGCTGGACCTGATCGCCGAGCACGTTGAAGTCGAGACGGGCAAGGGCGTCGATGCCCTGGACCGCCGGCCGGTGCTGCGCGAGGCGCTGGCGCAGGCCCGGAAGGCGAAGGCCGCGGTTGTCGTGGCGAAGTTGGATCGCCTGTCCCGTGACGTGGCGTTCATCGCTGGCCTGATGGCGCAACGGGTGCCGTTCATCGTGTGCGAGTTAGGCGCGGACGTTGACCCCTTCGTGCTGCACATGTTTGCCGCGCTGGCGCAGAAGGAACGCGCCATGATCGCCGAGCGCACCCGCCTGGCGCTGGCGCAGAAGAAGGCACAGGGCGCCATCCTGGGGAACCGGACCAATCTGCCGGAGGCGCAGGCGAAGGGCGCAGCGGCGAACCGTGAGGGCGCGGACGCCTTCGCGGCGAACGTGCTCCCGATCGTGCGCCAGTTGCAGGCAGCGGGTGTGACCGGCTTCCGTGCCATCGCCCGGGCATTGAATGACCGCGGCGTGCGGACGGCGCGCGGGGGCGAGTGGCACGACAGCACCGTGCGCAACTTGCTGGCGCGGGCCTAACGGCCAGGACGGCCCCATGGCCCTACGCTGTCCTGTGGTGCCGTCCCGCCCGTGGTAGCAGCCAAGTGGTCGAGCCTGGCACGCTCGCGGGCATACGCTTCGCGGTAGAGCGGATCATTGGGGCCGGGTGGGACGCCAGCCGCCGTAGCCTGGGCGCGGTAAAAGTCATCCTGAGCTTTCGTTGCACCTGTGGCAGCCCATAGGAGGCAGACCAACCATCCAATCAGAGTCCAGCCGAAGAACAAGTTGACGAAGAACAGTGGCCCGGCACTGGCTATTTCTCGCTTCGACCCAATCATGGCCGGCAAAAAATAAATACAGGCTACAAGTAAAATCAGGACAACCAATAAGGGTTCCATGTGCTGTCTCCCCGGCAAGCCCGGACGGGTGCGCAGATGCCCTTGTAGGATGCCGTTAAGGATGTGACGACGCAGCGACGTTCCGGTTTAGTCGGTAATCATAACGGCAAAATGCTGCGCGGGCGAGGGCTGATCGGCATTTCCGCCGCTCCCGTGCGCTCCTATCCCCGTTTGAAGTAGGGGAGCGAGTAGGGGAGAAAGGAAAATCATGACCTGGAAGCCGCATAAATGCTACGCTTCTGGCGGAGAGGGTGGGATTCGAACCCACGGTACGCATGACGTACAACGGTTTTCGAGACCGTCCCGATCGACCACTCTGGCACCTCTCCAAACCCAGCGGCGCCGCGCCTTATAGGGATTGCCACCGGCCGCCGCAACGGCCATCCCGCCACGCCTGGCCCCAGGGACCTTGCAACCCCGCCCACCCACAGCTATAAACCCGCCCTCGTTTGCGCGCCGGGCCTGTGTGGGCATGCCCGGCCGCGACGCCTGCGCCCCGCAGGACACGCAGCTCAGGAGACACAAATGCCCAAACTGAAGACCAAGTCATCGGTCAAGAAACGCTTCAAGATCACCGCCACAGGCAAGGTCCTCGCCGGCCCCGGCAAAAAGCGTCATGGCCTCATCAACCGCTCCCAGAAAATGAAGCGCCAGAACCGCGGCAGCCAAACCCTTACCCACGCTGACGGCCTGACCGTCAAGCAGTGGACCCCCTACGGGCTGGACTGAGGAGACAGGCACATGGCACGCGTCAAACGGGGCGTCACCACCCACGCCCGCCACAAGAAGGTCATCGACGCCTCCAAGGGCTTCCGTGGCCGTTCTTCCACCAACTACCGCATCGCGATCGAGCGGCTGGAGAAATCCCTCCAGTACGCCTACCGCGACCGCCGCGTGAAGAAGCGCGAGTTCCGCGGCCTGTGGATCCAGCGCATCAACGCCGCCGTGCGCGAACACGGCCTCACCTACTCCCGATTTATCGCCGG
>PLTJ01000114.1 GCA_003164455.1 Acetobacteraceae bacterium | reverse complement strand
GTGGCCGCTACCGGGGCGCATCGGCAAACCTTCGAGGGCGGCGATCTGGAATACCTGCCGGGCAGCCCTCCGGTGGTGCGGCAACCGGTGGAGTCGGTGACGTTGGCGGGCGCGCCCACGGGCAAAACCGCTGCCCTCAACCTGGGCGATACGTTGACCCTGACGGCGACGCCGCTCGATCCGTTCAATACTCCGCTGACCGACCGTGTGGTCACCTGGAGCACGAGCAATAGCCGCGTGATTGCCATTCAGACCAGTGGCGCGATGGGCGCGACGGCAGCGCTGACAGCCGTGGGCGCGGGGACGGCCAGCGTGGTGGCCTCCAGCGAAGGTGTGAAAAGCCCAACTTTGAACCTGGCGGTAACCATGGCCTGCTGCCTGGTGGGGGATGGTGCGCCAACGGCCGTTCAACAGGCGTTCCAGGCCGCGCTGGCGCGCAATAAGATTACGGCGCAATTGCCGGTGGCGGGGCCGGCGGCGCGAGCCGGTAGCGGTTACGTGCAAATGGTCGAATCGAGCGGCGCCAATGCCGCTGCGTACATGGTGGCGGAAGCGGACCAGGCGGGCACCGCGTACGTGGTGGGCGGCGCCGTGCTCACCCGGTACCAGGGTTTGGGCGGTCCGGCCGGCGCGCTGGGGTATCCCACTAGCGACCAGTCCGCCGGCGGCACCCAGCAGTTTCAAAACAGCGCCGCGCTGGCGGGCAATCCGGTGCGGCTGGTGAGCGGAATCATCCTTTCGAAATGGGCGCTGTTGAATTACGAGACCGGCGCCGCGGGCGCTCCACTGGCCGAAGCGTCCAGCTTCTCGACTGTCGGCGCCAACTCGGGCGCGACGCAAATCTTCGCCAGCGGCGTCATCTATGGGGCGACGGCCGGACCTCGGGCGGGGCAGGCGTATTTCGTGAGCGGCCCGATCCTCGCCCGTTACAACGCCATTGGCGGGGCCGCGGGCAGCTTTGGCATGCCGGTGAGCGATGAAACGGTCACCGGGAGCTTCGACCAACAGAACTTCGAGGGCGGCAACATCACGTACTCGGCCGGCGACGCCGCGGCGGTGGAGCATCCGACGCCCAAGGCGCCTCCGGGAGTGGTGATTACGCCCACCTCGATTGCGGCGGGCGGCCGCGCGCACCTGGCCATCATCGGGTTCCCGAACAACAGCACGATCCGCGTGTCGGTTACGGGCGAGCCCGACTTTCTGGTGACCACGGCGAATGGCGCCTACAGTTGGGACATGTTCATTCCGCTGGCGTCGAAGAGCGGGCTTGTGACCGTCCACGCGGCGGACACCGGGGGAACGTCGACGGCCAGCGGCACCCTCACCGTCAAGGGCTTCGATCTTACAAATAACCGGATCTCCATTGCCAAGGTGCAGGGCGACAACCAGACGGGCGCGCCGGGAGCGTTGCTGCCGCTGCCGCTGAAAATCGCGCTGCTGGATTCGTCCGGCACGCCGGTGGTGGGCGCGCCGGTGGTGTTTCAGGCGTCGCCGGGAGTGCAGCTCTCGGTGGCTAGCGCGTCCACCGACAGTTTCGGGCAGGCGGAAACATTCGTGCGTTTGCCGGCTTCGCAGGGCGTGAGTGGGGTGACCGCCAACTCGCCCGCGATCGCGCAGAGTCCGGTGACGTTTTACGTGCAGTCGGCGGCTTCGACTTTGACGGGCTTCCCGCAACTGCAGGCAGGGGGAAGCGCGGCGCTCGGCAATGGGACCGCCACCATCGGGCAGAAAGGCGCGCTGCTGACGGCGGTGGCGTCGATTTTGCGGTATCGCCAGAACCGCGGCGAGCTGCCATCGCCCAACGGCCTGGCCGATCCGGGTACGCTGAACCAATTCCTCGAGGCCTGGTGCGTGGCGGAATCAACGGGCGGCCAGCTTTGCGACGGCTTCCTTTCGAATCCGGCTTCCGGCGAGCAGATCGTGAATCTGTGGCGCGCGGCGGAATTCACCGGCGGGGTGGATGTCACGGCGCAGAATCCCGCGCTTGCCGCCATTGCCGACCTGGTGGAGCAAGGCGAGCCGCTGCTGCTATCGCTGGGTCTCTCGCTCAACGGCACGCTGGCCGGCGGCCACTTCGTGGTGGCTATTGGAATAGCGGCGGACGGGTCGATCGTCATTCAGGACCCCAGCCCACTTTTCGCGCGCACCAATCTGAACGATTACCTCAATGGCTTCACGGTTGGCGCCGCAACGTGGACGGCCGGTTTGCGGGGGGTGGTTCGGTTCGCTCCGGCCAGTCCCAGCGGCACGCGGTTCATGGTGGGGGCGCTCTCGCAACCCGCCAGCCTGATGCAGAATTTCGCATTGGCGGTGAATTCCGCGGCGGGCGCGTGCGGGTTGCCGCTCGATCTGCTGGACGCGGTGGACTCCTCGGGGAACCCGCCGGCCGCGGGCGCCCTGATTTCGCGCATCGACGTGTGCGACGGCGGCCAGCCAGCCTACCAGATCGCCGTGGGCGCCGCTCAACCGTACCGCGCCTTCGTAACGGACCTGGCCGCGGGAGGTTCGTCGATGGATATTTCCGGGAGCGCGCCGGCCACCTACAAGGCCACCCGGCCGTTGCTGGCCCTGGCGGTGGGGCCGCAGGATGCCGGCTTCGCCGCCGGCGCGGTGGTCAATGCCGCAACCTTTACCAGCGGCATCGCGCCGGGCGGCATCATGTCGATTTTCGGCGCGGGCCTCTCGGCGCCGGGCAGCGCCACTACGGTCGATATGGATGGCGCGGTTGCGACCGTGCTTTGGGCCTCTCCTTTCCAGATCAACGCCCAGGTTCCGCCGGGCATCGCGCCGGGGGTCCATACGCTGCGCGTGAGCGACGTATATGGGGTGGCGCAGCAATCCGTAACTGTGTCCGCCGTGGCGCCGGCGATT
>PLTJ01000388.1 GCA_003164455.1 Acetobacteraceae bacterium | reverse complement strand
GAACCTGCGGCCCGCTGATTAAGAGACAGAGGGCCGCGATGCTGCCGCGCAGCTTGTTATATAGGTACGGTCGAATGATGGGATCGTCGGTTGCGTGCCCCCGCAACCACCGATAGCAAGGGCGTCAACGGCATCGTGGAGTGACCCGGATTGGTGTTCGGTATAAGCGTGTCCAGGCCCCTTGACCCCACTACTAGAGAAAGGTTGTTGAGAGAGGGGGGCCAGGAGATGTTGCAGCATCACCTCGCCCCCCTCTCTCAACAACCTCGCTTAAGTAATGGGTTCCAAGGGCCTCTCGGCCCTTGGCGGGTCCAGGGCAGAGCCCTGGCCTTCCTTAATTCTTCACCACCCCCTGAATTGTGGCATCCGTTTCTCCAGGAAGGCCCTGCGGCCTTCGTGGAAGTCTTCGGTGTCGAAGCAGGCGTCGATGATGGCGTCGATGGTGGCGTGGTCGCGTTTGTTTTCGTCCTTGGCCGCTTCGTTCACCGTCAGTTTCATCGCGTGCACCGAGAGCGGCGCGTTGTCGGCGATGCTGCGGGCGAGATCCAGCACGCGTTCGGTCAACTCCGCGTCTTCCACCACGTGGTTCACCAGACCGATGCGCTGGGCCTCCGCGGAGTCGATCCGCTGGCCGGTATAGAGCAGCATGCGTGCCTGTGCCGGTCCGACCAGCGAGACCAGTTTGCTCACCAGGTCGAATCCGTAGGCCATGCCCAGCCGTGCGCCGGGAAAGCCGAATTCGGAGTCGACGCCGGCGACGCGCAGGTCGCATTGCATGGCGATGCCCAGCCCGCCGCCCAGGCAGTAGCCGCGGATGCGGGCGATGGTCGGCTTGGCAAATCCGGCCAGCCGGGCGCGCCCGTCTCTGGTCAGCCGGTCGTATTCGCGGCGTGCGTCGGCATCGCTGCGCGTTGCTTCGAACTGGCTGACATCGGCGCCGGACACGAAGGCGCGATTGCCGGCGCCGGTCAGCACCACCACGCGGACCGCGTCGTCGTGTTCGAATTCATCCAGGATCTGCACCAGCCCGTCCCACATGCCCACCGACATGGCATTGCGTTTCTGCGGTTGGTTGAAGGTGATGAGGCCGATGCCGTCCTCGATGGCGGACAGCATCAGGCCATCGGCGTATGCGGTCATTTGATGGCACCTTTCACGCGCATCTGCCCGATCTCCGCGTCGCTGTAGCCGACGCCGCGCAGTACTTCATCGGTATCGGCGCCGACTTCGGGGGTGGGCGTGCGGATATCCTTGGGAAGGCCGGAGATATTGATGGGCGAGGCGACCAGAAGCTGGGCGCCGAGCCGCCTGTGTTCGATCGGCAGGGCCATTTTCAGATGTCGCACCTGCGGGTCGGCAAACACGCGGTCGATCGTGTTGATGGGACCGCACGGGATGCCCGCTTCCTCGAACAGGTCGATCCAGTGTTCCGCCGGCTGGGTCTGGGTTATTTCCGAGATGGCGGCGTGGATGGCACGGCGGTCGTCGCTGCGGCCTTGCTGGGTGTTCCACTCCGGCCTGCTCTTCCAGCAGGGCTGTCCGATCGCCTCGCAGAACCGTTCCCACAGCCGCGCCGAACTGGCGGCGATGTTGATGTGGCCGTCGCTGGTGGGAAACACGCCGGTCGGGTGGTCGTTGCCGACCTGGCCCGCGACCTCGCCGGCCAGCAGCCAGCGGGCGGCCTGGAAGTCGAGCATGAACACCTGCGCCTCCAGCAGCGACGTGCTCACCCAGCGGCCGAATCCGGTGGTCTCGCGTTCGAACAGCGCCGTCATGACGCCGAAAGCCAGCAGGTTGCCCGCGGTCAGGCCGTCCATCGGGATGCCGACGCGCACCGGTCCCTGGCCGGGCAGGCCGGTAATGGACATCAGCCCGCCCATTCCCTGAGCGATCTGGTCCACGCCGGCACGTTTGCCGTAGGGGCCGTCCTGGCCGAATCCGCTGATGCTGCCATAGACGACGCGCGGGTTGATGGCGCGCACGTCGTCATAGGAAATCTTCAGCCGGTGCTTCACGGCGGCGCGCATGTTCTCGATGATGACGTCGGCGCGGGCGGCCAGACGCATGAAGGCGGCGTGACCTTCCGGGGACTTCAGGTCGATCGTGACCGTGCGTTTGTTGCGGTGCAGGTTCTGGAAGTCGAATCCGTCGCGGTTGCCGCTGACATCTTCTCCGCCGGCGCTTGGCGGTTCGATGCGGATCACGTTCGCTCCCCAGTCCGCCAGGTGGCGCACGCAGGTCGGCCCGGCGCGGGCCAGGGTCAGGTCGAGCACAACCAAGCGGGACAGAGGCAGCGGCGTGGCGGCGGGCGCGTCGTCGGGCATCGGGTCATCTCCGAATGGCGGGATGATCGGCCGTCTGACGCTTTCGCTCAAGCCCGCACGATTCGCACCCGTGCCACCATGGCGGCGGACGTGGTTACCGGCAACACCGGCGAAGTGATCGGCGGCTCCGGCGCCCTTGCCCTACAATGCCTTGACGGCGCGGGCTTTGCCGATGCCATGCGCCGGAAATTTGTACGCGCCACGCCTAAAGCGTGATCGCCCGAATCG
>PLTJ01000349.1:5551-10411 GCA_003164455.1 Acetobacteraceae bacterium | reverse complement strand
CCTGCACCGCCGTCTCGATGGTGCCATGCCCGGAAATCATCACCACCGGCACCTGCGGCTCCTCGCCGTGCAGGGTCTGCAGGATGCCGATGCCGTCCAGCTTGGAGCCCTGCAACCAGACGTCGAGCACCACCAGACCAGGCCGTCGGGCCCGGAAGGCGGCGATGGCGGCCTCCGCGTCGCCGGCCTGGCGGGTGTCGTAGCCCTCGTCGCGCAGAATCCCTTCCACCAGCATCCGGATGTCGGGTTCGTCATCGACGATCAGGATTTCATGCGGCATCAGCATCTCGCGTATCATTGGTCAGCGGCAGCGTCAGAGTGGCGACCGCGCCGCGCCCGTCCGGACGATCCTCCAGGGTCACCCTGCCCCCGTGGTCCTCCATGATCTTCTTGACGATAGCAAGCCCCAGGCCAGTGCCCTTGGGCTTATGGGTGACATAGGGTTCGGTGAGCCGGCCGCGGTCCTGCTCGGGCAGCCCGATACCGTCGTCGGTCACCCGGATCGATACCTCGTCGCCGGCCACCAGCACGTCAACACCGATCCCTCCCATCTCCTCCCCCTTCGCGCGCGGCCGCATCGCCACCGCGTCGGCGGCATTCTGCAACAGGTTGGTCAACGCCTGGCCGAGCAGGCGGCGGTCGCAGGGCGCCACCGGACCGCGATCCGGAATGTCGGTGCGCCACGCGATGTCGGGGTGCGCGGTGCGCGGCAGCACCATCGCCTCGCGCACCACCCGGCCAATGTCCTCCGGCTTGATCACCGGGTTCGGCATGCGGGCGAAGGCGGAGAATTCGTCCACCATGCGGCCGATATCGCCGACATGGCGCACGATAGTGTCGGCGCACTGGGTGAACGTCTCGGGGTCGGAGGTGATCTCGCGGGCGAAGCGACGCTTCAGCCGCTCGGCGGAGAGTTGGATCGGGGTCAGCGGGTTCTTGATCTCGTGGGCGATGCGGCGNNTCTCGTGGGCGATGCGCCGCGCCACATCTGCCCAGGCCGCCTTGCGCTGGGCCTGCTGCAGCTCGGTGATGTCGTCGAAGGTGGCGACGAAGCCGCGGGCGCGCTGCCCCGCTTCGCCGGGGGGGAATTCGCCGTCGCGGTCGGTGGAAACACGCACCAGCAGGGTGCGCCGGTGCGCCGGCGGCCCGACCTGCAACTCGCCGGTGCGCGGCCGCTCCGGCGTCTCGCGCGCCGCGGCCAGCAGCGGGCCGAACTCGGGCGCCAGTTCGGCCAGGTCGTGACCGATCGCCGCCAGCAGATCGCGCCCCAGCAGCTCGGAGGCGGCGTGGTTGGGCAGCTCGATGCGGCCTTCGGCGTCGAGCCCGATCACGCCCGCGGAGACGCCGGACAGCACCGCCTCGGTAAAGCGGCGGCGGCTGTCGATCTGGCTGTAGGCGTCCATCAACTCGCTGCGCTGCGCCGCCAGTTGCCCGGTCATCCGGTTGAAGGCGCGCGACAGCCCGGCCACCTCGTCGCCGCTCGTCACCTCCGGCACCTGCACGGTCAGATCGCCGCTGCGCACCCGCTCGGCGGCGGTGATCAGCCGGCCGATCGGGCGGGCGATCTGGTTGGCGATCACCAGCCCGATCAGCGCCGCGGCGCACAGCACCAGCAGGGCGATCAGCGCGAAAATCAGCGCAAAGGTCACCTGCAAGCCGGAGCGATTCTGGTCCAGCCGCTGGTACTCGGCCACTGCCGCCTCGGTGCGCTTCATGTGGTCGAGGATGGCCGGATCGACCGGCCGGCCGATCAGCAGCATGAGCGCGGGAGTCAGATCCATCCGCACGACCGCACGCACCCGGGTGGAATCGTCGGTCCCGAGCACGGCGACGTCGCCGTTGCGGGCGATTTCCGTCGCCCAGTCCGGCGGCGGATCGGTGGGCGGCCCCACCGAGGCCATGATCTGGCCGGTCTCCGGCTCGAAGATCACCGCCTCCGTCAGCCCACGCAGCGTGGTCTGCACGCTCAGCATCCGGGCGAAGGCGTTCGGATCGCGGCCGAGAAAGCTGGCCGCCCGCACCAGATCGTTGGCCATGCCCAGCGCATCGGCCCGGATGTTGTTGCGGTGCTCTTCCAGATAGCCGCGGGCGACCTGCAGGCTCTCCTGCAGCGTGGTGCGCACCGGTTCGTTGAACCAGGCCTGGACGCCGAGCTGGAAGAAGAAAGTGGCGAACACCGCCACCACGATGGTCGGGATGACGGCGACCCCGGAGAACAACAGCACCAGCCGGATATGCATCCGCGAGCCCGCCGAGCCGCGCCGCCGCTCCACCCAGACCCGGGTCAGCCGACCCGCCAGCACGGCGCCGAGCAGCAACACCACCACCAGGCTCGCCAACACCATGGCGAAGGCCAGGTTCGGCCGCGGCACGCGCTGTGCCAGCATCACGAAGGTGACGATGCTCAGCACCAGCGCGCCGGCCGCCAACACCAGCGTGAGCACCTTGCCCAGCAGGAAATCGACGACGCGGCGCAGGCGCGACCGCTCCGGCGCCCCCGGGCTCTCCGCCCCGGAGGCGCCGGTCAACGATTCCCTGGATGGCGCGACGTTCATGCCTGGCCTCCTGTCCCGGTCAGGCGATCCCCCGAACCACCTGGATGTCGAGATCCCGAATCTTCTTGCGCAGCGTATTGCGATTCAACCCCAGCACGGCGGCCGCCTTGATCTGGTTGCCCCGGGTCGCGGCCAGCGTCAGCTGTATCAACGGCCGCTCCACTTCGGCCAACACCTTGTCGTAGATGCCGGACGGCGCCATGCCGTCGCCATGGGCGGCGAGGAACTGGCGGATATGCCGCTCGACGGCCCCCGACAGCGACTCCTGCACCGCGCCGGCAGCTGGTGATGCGGCGGCGGCGGGGTCGTCCAGCTCGACATCGACGAGCTCCGCCTGCACCGGGCCGGCGCCGATCACCTCGTCCGGGCACAGCGCCGCCAGCCGGCGCATCAGGTTCTCCAGCTCGCGCACATTGCCGGGCCAGCGATAGGCGCGCAGCGCGTCCACCGCTTCCTGATCGAGCGATTTGCCGGGCAACCCGTCGGCGCGGGCGCGGTCGAGAAAGTGACGGGCCAGGTCGGAGATGTCCTCGGTGCGCTCACGCAACGGCGGCAACCGGATCGGCACCACGTTGAGGCGATAGAAAAGGTCCTCGCGGAAGCTGCCGGCGCGGATGGCGGCGCGCAGATCGCGATGCGTCGCGGCGATGATGCGCACATTGGCGCGGATGGACTGGCGGCCGCCGACGCTGGTGAACTCGCCGTCCTGCAGTACGCGCAGCAGCCGGGTCTGTGCCTCCGGCGGCATGTCGCCGATCTCGTCGAGGAACAGCGTGCCACCACTCGCCTGCTCGAAGCGGCCGAGGCTACGGTTCATGGCGCCGGTGAAGGCGCCGCGCTCGTGGCCGAACAGCTCGCTCTCGATCAGCTCGCGCGGGATCGCCGCCATGTTGATGGCAACGAAGGGGCCGTTGCGCCGGCGGCCGTAGTCGTGCAGGGCGCGCGCCACCAGTTCCTTGCCGGTACCGCTTTCGCCGTTGATCATCACCGTGAGGTCGGCCGTGGTGAGCCGGGCGATGGTGCGGTAGATCTCCTGCATCGCCGGACTGCGGCCGATCAGCGGCAGTTCATCCTCGACGTCGCCGACCGTCCCGGGGACGGTGGGGCCGGCCGCCGGGGCCATGAGGGCGCGCGCCACCACCGCCAATAATTCCTTCAAATCGAAGGGCTTGGGCAGGTATTCGAAGGCGCCGCGTTGGGCCGCCTTGACCGCCGTCATGAGGGTTGACTGCGCACTCATCACCACTACCCGAAGATCGGGCCGCACCCGCTTGATTCTAGGGATCAAATCGAGCCCGTTCTCGTCCGGCATCACGACGTCGGTGATGACCAGGTCGCCTTCGCCGTCCTCCACCCAACGCCACAGCGTCGCCGCGTTGGAGGTGCAGCGCACCTGATAGCCGGATCGTCCGAGCGCCTGGGTCAACACGGTGCGGATCGAACGGTCGTCGTCGGCGATGAGGACGGTGGGGAGGGTCATGGAAAACGCGGTCCTAAGGTCTGTCGGCTTGCGCCGCAGCGTCGTCGGTCAGCATGGGCAGATGCAGACGGAACTCGGTGCGCCCGGGACGGCTGTCCGCCTCGATCAGCCCGCCATGGTCGGAGACGATCTTGGCCACCAGCGCCAGCCCCAGCCCGTTACCGGCGGCCTTGGAGGTGACGAAGGGGTCGAACAGGTTGGACCGGATATCGTCGGGGATGCCCGGTCCGTTGTCGCGCACCACCACCACCAGCGGCAGATGCATGCGCCGTTCGCTGCCCGGCACGGCGAGGCGCACGCCATGCTGGAAAGCGGTGATCAGGGTGATCTCGGGGCTCGCAACCTCGCCGGAGATAAGCGATTCGGCGGCGTTCTTCACCAGGTTCAGCACCACCTGCACCAACTGGTCGCGGTTGCCGTGCACCGCCGGCAGGCTGGGGTCGTAGATCTCGGTGAACCGGATGGCGGCGGCGAAACCGCTCTGGGCCAGCCGGCGGACATGCTCCATCACCCGGTGGATGTTCACCGCGCCGCGGTCGATCGGTTTCTCGCCGAACATCTCCATGCGATCGACCAGGCCGCGGATGCGGTCGGCCTCGTCGCGGATCAGCACGGTCAACTCGCGGTCGGCGTCGCTGACGCTGGCCTCCAGCAGTTGCGCGGCGCCGCGGATGCCGGACAACGGGTTCTTCACCTCGTGGGCCAGCATCGCCGCCATGCTGGTGACGCTGCGCGCGGCGCTGCGGAAAGTGAGCTGACGGTCGAGCGCGCGCGCCGCCGAGGCGTCCTGCAGCACCAGCAGCACCGCCCCCGGCTCCTCGGGCA
>PLTJ01000349.1:0-5531 GCA_003164455.1 Acetobacteraceae bacterium | reverse complement strand
CCGAGGAAGTGCTCGGCGGCGTGGTTGGCGAAGGTGAACCGGTCCTCGCCGTCGAGCACCAGCACCGGCACCGGCAGCGCCGACATCATGGTCGCTGCCTCGGGCGCACGGCGCTGCACCCGCCGCTCCAGCACGGCGAGCCCGGCGCGGCGCAAGGCTTCCCTCATGCCGCCTCCGCCAGCACCGCGCCGCGGGCGATCAGCGGGTCGTAAAGGCGATCGATCAGAGCCAGCACCGCCGCCACCTCGGTCATCGCGTTGACGACGGCACGAAACCCGGCCGCGCCGGGCAGGCCGCGCGAATACCAGGACAGGTGCTTGCGGGCGAGCCGCAGCCCGGCCTCGGTGCCAAAATAGTTCAATATCGAATGGTAATGGGTCAGAACTATATCCTTCTGCACGGCCAGCGGCGGATCGCCGGCGGGCATGCCGGTGCGCAGGAAATGGGCGACCTGGGCGGGGAACCAGGGGCGGCCGCAGCANNTCGCCGTTGACGATCACCGGAATGGCGACTCTGTCCTTGACCTGGCGGACGAAATCCCAGTCGGCCTTGCCAGTGTAGAACATCTGCCGGGTGCGGCCGTGCACCGTGACCATGCGGATGCCGCTGTCCTCGGCGATGCGGGCGAGCCGCGGCGCGTTGGCGCTGGCGCGGTCCCAGCCCATGCGCATCTTCAGCGTCACCGGCACGGCGACGGCGCGGGCGGTCGCCTCCAGGATGCGGGCGGCGGCGGCCTCGTCGCGCATCAGGGCGCTACCGGCGCTCTGGCCGACCGCGACCTTCTTCACCGGGCAGCCGAAATTGATATCGACGATATCGGCGCCGCGGCCGACGGCCATGCGGGCCGCCTCGGCCATCGCCGCGGGGTCGCAGCCCGCCAGTTGGATGGCGGACGGGCTGCCGTCCAGTTCGGCCATGCGCAGCGTGGTGCGGTTCTCCCGCAGCATCGCCCAGGAGGCGATCATCTCGGACACCACCAGCCCCGCCCCCAGGTCGCGGGCAAGCCGGCGGAACGGCAGGTCGGTGACGCCAGACATGGGCGCGACAATGACCGGCGTGTCGAGCCGAACGCCCGCGCCGAGATCAATCGGCCGCAGGCCCGGAGGAGTCGTCATCCCGTTGCCCATGATTTAGGCAAACTACGGCACGGTCCCGCCCGATGCAATGCACCTGAAGCGCTCCCCCCCGGGCCGGCCCTGCTATTGACCACTCCGCCGCTGAATGGGATAGGCGAACGATACAGGCACGGTAGACCAGGGCGGCCATGGAGCTGAACCGTAGCATCGCTCGCAAGGCTTCGGGCGGCACGTTTCTGGTGTCGGCGATCCCGGCGGCCGTGGTCCTGACGGCATTGCTGGTGGCTGTTTTTCTGCTGAAAAGGAACTTCTCGAGCGGGGCGTGGATCGACGAGTATGCAACCCTCTGGTTTGCAGATCCGTCGATCGATCTGCCCACGATTTACCGGGAACGATGGCTGGCTGAAACCAATCCGCCGCTGTACTATTTCCTGGTCTGGATTTTCCGTCGATTTTCCGATGGCGACATCGAAAAGCTCCGAGCCGTTCACGTCGGCTTCCTCGCTTCAAGCGTGGCGTATCTGGTCTGGACGGGCCGGCGGCATGCCCAATTTGTCCCGTTCCTTGCCGCCGCTGGAATACTGTTCCTGTCATCCGGGGATCAATTCCGGTATTTTATAGAATTGCGCTCGTATTATTGGCAGATCTGCTGGTCGTTCACGTTCAGCGTGTCGCTGGCGCTTCTGCTGGGCCGTCCGCGTCCGCCGGCGGCCCAGGATCGCCTCGACCGGCTGGACGGGGCCGTCTTCGTCGCGACGCTTTTTACCCTGCTCAACCTGCATTTCACCGCGGCGCTGCTGGCCGGGGCGGTCTCGGCGGTGGCCATTGTCTACGCTTTCGTCCGCCGCGACTGGCGCCTCGCCCGGTTCCTGGCCCTCTCGGTCGTGGTCTGCACCGGGCTCGCCGCCACTTTCGTGCTGATTCGTCTCAGCATGCTGACCAGGCAATTGGACACGTTCTGGATCGCCACGACACCGCCGCAGGTCGTGCGGCTCATGATGGACGTGGCGCGGGGCGCGATCAGCAAGAACGTCGTTTTGCTGGCGCTGCTCGGGTTGGCGCTGCTCGCGTCCGTGCTTCGCCGAGTTTCCCGCGGCGGCCCGGCAACCTCGCCTGCTCGCGCCTTCGCGCATCCTTTCGCCGTCGCCATCGTTTTCGCAACCGGCGTCCTCGGGTTCTTTGCAACGCTGTGCGTCTTCTCTCTCTTTAAGCCGATCGTCATCCTCCGCTACCTGGTCGTGGCGGGCCCGCCCTTGACGGTTGCCTGCTGCCTGGGCGCCGCCGACCTGCTGGAACGGCGGCCGATCGTGCTGGCCGGGGTGTTCGCCAACGGGCTGGTTGGCGTGGCCCTGCTGGCCGCGCAACCCGGGCAGCCCCGCGACGATGCCGCCGGGCGCATGCTGGCGCAGTTCCATGCGACCTGTCCCGAAACACCGATCCTCGGTGTCGCCTACGGCGACCCCCGTGGCTTCGCCGAGACCGGTGATCGTTATCTTGCCCGGCGCTTTCGCGTGCCGATCGAAACGGTCCGGATCGGCCCGGCGTGGACGCCTCCCCGCAGCGCCACCTGCCCCACCGTGCTCTGGTCGTCCCACCTTTTCGAGATGGCGTTGCCCAACCGGGTCGATCAGATCGTCACCGCCGCCCAACTGGTCCGGGTCATGCGGCTGCGCCTGACCGACGACGATCTGGCGCGCGCGGAGATCCACCTGTTGGACGGCGCGGATCCGATCCTCGTGCTGCCGCCATCCGGCTCCCGCTGAGCAGCGTTGACGAGGCCCCGGAACGCGGCGAGGTTGCGCCCGCCATGGCCCATCCCTCCACTCCCCGCCCCCGCATCGCCCTGCTGCTGGTCGCCGCCGGTACCGGCAGCCGGCTCGGCAGCGAGACGCCGAAGCAGTTCCTGTCCCTGGCCGGGCAGTCCGTGATCCGCCACGCGGCAGCGCGGCTGGCACCCGAGGTGGACCTGATCCAGCCCGTCGGCGAGGCGCTTCCGATCGCAGCGGCCCTGGCGGGGCTCGGGCATCTGCCGGTGGTGGCGGGCGGCGCCACCCGTCAGGCGAGCGTGCTGGCCGGACTGGAGGCGCTGGCGCCGCACGCGCCCGATCTGGTGCTGGTGCACGACGCCGCCCGTCCGTACGTGCCGCCCGGCACGGTGGCGGCGCTGCTGGCGGCGCTGGAACACGTGCCGGGCGCCATCCCGGCGGTGGCGGTGGCCGACACGCTCAAACGCGGTGGGGCGGACGGACACATCATCGAGACCGTACCGCGCGCCGGGCTCTACCGGGCGCAAACCCCGCAAGCCTTCCGTTTCCCTCTCCTGCTGAGCCTGCACCGTGCGGCGCCGACGGGCGCCACCGACGACGCCGCCATCCTGGAGGCCGCCGGCCACGCGGTGGCGCTGGTGGCGGGCAGCGAGGACAACGTCAAGCTGACCTACAAGGAGGATCTGGTGCGACTGGAGCGGACGCTGCTGGGCACGCTGATTCCGCGCGTCGGCACCGGCTATGACGTGCACGCGCTGACCGAGGGGCGCAAACTGATCCTGTGCGGCATCGAGGTACCGCACGACCGTGGCCTGGCCGGGCACTCGGACGCCGATGTGGGCATCCACGCGCTGTGCGACGCCATCTATGGCGCGCTGGCCGAGGGCGATATCGGCCGCCATTTCCCGCCCGGCGAAGCGGCCTGGAAGGATGCCAATTCGGCGCGTTTTCTGCGCCATGCGGCCGGGCGCATCGCCGCCCGCGGGGGCATGCTGGCCAATGCCGATGTTACGCTGATCTGCGAGCGCCCGAAGATCACCCCGCACGCGCCGCACATGATCGCTGTTCTGGCGGAGATCCTGGGGGTGGACCCGGGGCGCATATCGGTGAAGGCGACCACGTCCGAGCGGTTGGGTTTCACCGGCCGGATGGAGGGCATCGCCGCGCAGGCCGTGGCGACGGTGCTGGTGGCGGATTGATGCGGATCAAGGCGGCCGCGGCGCCGCCGGATCACTGATGCGGCGAGACATGGGCAGGAGACGGACATGAACAAGAACTGGCCGGAGATGGCCGCGGGCCTTTCGGCGCCGCTGAAGGAACTGCGCGGCGGGGCGCCGGACGTGATGAAGGGGTTCTCGGCTTTGGCGCGGGCGGCGCTGGAGGCCCGCGCGCTGGACACCAAAACGAAAGAGCTGGTCGCGCTGGCCATCGCGGTGGCCACGCGCTGCGACGCCTGCCTCGCCTTCCACGCCGAGGCCGCGCTGCGCCAGGGCGCCAGCCGCGACGAGGTGATGGAGACCATGGGCATGGCGATCTATATGGGAGCCGGTCCGTCGGTCATGTACGCCGCCCAGGCCGTCGAGGCGTACGACCAGTACGCCGCCAGGAAGACGGCTACGACCGCCTGACCCGGCGGATCGATCGATAGTGACGGTGCAATCCGGGAAGCGAGATGGCGATGCGTGATCTTTCGGGCGATGCGACGCTGCTGTCGCTGAACACCGCGACCCTGGGGCCCGCGCGTTCTCTCCGCGACGCCGTGGAAGGCTGCCTCCGGCACGGCATTGGCGGCATTTCGCCGTGGCGCGACAAAATCGCGGACGCCGGCCTGAGCCAGGCCGAGCGGATGATCAAGCGCGCCGGCCTGACGGTGACCGGCGTCTGCCGCGGCGGCATGTTTCCCGCCGCCGACGCACAAGGCCGCGCGAAAGCCCTGGCGGAAAACCGCCGCGCCGTCGATGAGGCGGCCGCGCTGGGGGCCGAGTGTCTGGTGCTGGTGGTCGGCGGCCTGCCGCCCGGCTCGAAGGACATCGGGGACGCCCGCCGGCAGGTGGCGGATGGCCTCGCCATCACGCTGGATTACGCGCGATCCGTGCATGTGCGGCTGGCCATCGAGCCGTTGCATCCGATGTATGCCGCCGACCGGGCCTGCATCAATACGCTGGCCCAGTCACTGGACCTTTGCGAAAAACTTGGTGCGGGCATCGGCGTTGCCGTCGATATCTATCATGTCTGGTGGGACCCCGACCTGCACGCGCAGATCGCCCGCGGCGGAGCCGACGGCCGGCTCTACGCCTATCATGTCTGCGATTGGCTGGTGCCGACCCGGGACGTGCTGACCGACCGCGGCATGATGGGCGACGGCGTGGTCGATCTCAAGGGCATCCGCCGCGGCATGGAGCAGGCCGGCTTCAACGGGCTGTGCGAGGTCGAGATTTTCTCGGCCGCGACGTGGTGGCCGAAACCCATCGACGAAATCCTGAACACCATGGTGGCGCGCGGGAAAACCTGCGTCTGAGGAAAAGGCAACCGCCGATGAACATTGATTTCGCCATCACCCCCGCCGCCCTGTTGCCGGCGCTGCGCCGGATGTGGGAGGTATCGGCGGCGAAAATCGTTTCCATCGACCGCACGATGGACCGCTCCGGTGGCGCCCCGGTGCACACGGTGGCCGGCCGCTACCAGCCGC
>PLTJ01000011.1 GCA_003164455.1 Acetobacteraceae bacterium | reverse complement strand
GGCTTCAGCCCGTCGCGCGCGTCCGGCAGGGCACGGCTGATGATGACGGACATGGCATAGTCGAGGTAGGAGCGCCGCATCTCCTCCTCGAGCATCACCGGCTGCGTGTCGGAGGAACGGCCGGGGCCGTCCGGGGGTGTCCCTGCGGGCGGATCCTGGGGTGTGTCGCTCAAAGTCGGTCTCGATTCAGGTTCGGCTCCCGGCCCGGGAGCGGGCGGAAGGTGTCGGACGGTTTGTTATGGCGCGGCCGGGGGGTGCCAGGACCGCGGCGGCACGACACTAAACCGTATCCTTGCCACAGCCATTCCTAGCACGCCGCGCCGGCGGGCGGGAGTCACCGCGGCGCATGGCGGGTGGGCGGCCTGCCGGGAACGTGAGCCGGCCGGCTGCGCAGCGTCCCCATGTCAGGGCTTCATCATGGACGGACTGATTGTGACTGAGCCAACGCCCGACGCCGCCCCAGCGTCCGTCGCCGAAAATATCGACCAGATCATTCGCGTCGAGAAGAGCGCCTTGGGACGCCGCTCCAGCGTGGCGGCCGTGGTCGATGCCATCGGCGGCTTCGTCGGCACGCCGCTCTTCGTCGTGTTGCAGATCCTCGCTTTCGCCGGCTGGGTGGGGGTGAATTCGGGGAAGTTCCCCGGCATCGCCGCCTTCGATCCCTTCCCCTTCCCGCTGCTGTCGGCGATCACCGCGTTCGAGGCGGTGCTGATCGCGGCCTTCGTGCTGATGAAGCAGAACCGGATAAATGTCATCGTCGGCCGGCGCGATCACCTCGATTTGCAGGTCAACCTGCGGACCGAGCGGCAGGCAACACAGATCATCCAGATGCTCGATCGTTTGAGTGCCCACGTCGGCTTTGAGCATGACCATGACGCCGACGGTCGCGAACTCGGACAGCCCGTTGCCATCGAGCATCTGGTCGATGAACTGCACCGCCGCCTGCCGGACGGCCCGGGCCGCTGACCGCCGTGGCGGTCAGACCACGCCCTTGTCCCGCGACGCAGGGAGCGCCATCGCGACAAGCGGCGGGCGGAATATCCCGCTCTATTGCACCAGACCGTATGAAGCGGTGCCCGGCGTGCCCGGCGTGCCCGGCATGCTCGGGAACGTGGCGGCGCCATAGCTCGAGCAGCTGGACCCGAAGCTCGAACCGTTGCTGATCGACAGGCTGCCGGCGATCATTTCCAGGCAGCCGTTGCCCACGCTCACCCCGCCGGAGATCGCCATGGTGCCGTTCGGGTAATAGACCACCCCGGTCAGCGTCGGCTTCATGCCGTTCGAGAGGGTGTCCGTGCTGGCGGAGTTGCCGGCGATCAGGACGCCGGGAATGCCCCCGGAGGTCGTGCCGGAAAGCGGGGCGGACAGCGTCACGGTGGCACCGCCGCCGAAGCTCACCGTACCGGAGGTGACGATAGTGACACCAGCACCGGTCACGGTGGCGCCGTTGCTGATGTTGATATTGCCGTTGACGATGTACAACCCGGGATTCAGGGTCATACTGCCGCTGCCGCTGGTGATGCTTGAGTAGGTTCCGGGATTCAGGGTGGACGACTGCCAGGACCCGTTGAACGCCGTGCCCGAGCCGGGACTCAGCGAAGCGAAGTCGGCCACGATCGACGTGTTGCCGGCGTAGGGATCAGCCAATTGGGAGCTCGTTATGTCGATCGGCGCGGTTGTGTCCGGTGGGGTCGGGCTCGAGTTCACCGTAGTGGTGCCGTTGGTGATCGAGCTGCCGCCCGATACCGTGATGGTGGCGCCGTACACCCAGGGGGCGGTGATGCTGGAGCCGTTGGTGACGCTGACGCCGGCGTTGGACCGGACGTTGCAGCTTGCCAGGTTGACGGCCGAGCCGCCGGTGACCGTAACCCCGGTGCCGTTCTTGTTCAGCGCCGCCGCGCAGGGCTGGCCGCCGGTCCCGGGGGTCCCGGGGGTCCCGCCGGTCGTCTGGATCTCCGCATAGGCCTTCGCCGAGACGGTCTGCGCGGTTATCGTGGTCCAACGCTTGCCGACCAACAGCGGCACGCTGGTCGTGACCACGACTTCCATCGCGTTATCCGAACGGGTGATCACCCCGGGGACGAGCGCGACGGTGATATCGCTGCCAGTCATCGTATTGGCGGGGGTGCCGGTTGCGCCCGTCCAGGTCGACGTGGCGACGGTCGCATTGCCGCCGTTCAGGGCGGCGATGGCGACGCCGACGCCGGTGGCGGTCTGCGCATTATCGCCGGAGTTGTAGCGCATGATGGCGGCGTAAGCGGCCAGATCGGCGCGGCGTTGCAGTTCGATCTTGATGACCGACCAGGTGCTCACGTCCACCGCCAATGCACTGGCGGCCATCAGCACCGGCACGACAAGCGCCAACAGCAATGCTACCCCGCCGCGCCGGTCGGCGACCAGGCGACGCGGCCGCGCCGCGATCCAAAGGGCCAGCTTGCGCATGACCCGGCACGCTAGCAGCCGAATGGTTCGTTTTTCGTTTACTGTTGCCGGCTACCCCATCCGATCCGGCTTCTGCTGCTGCAACGCCGACAGCGTCTCCCAGACGTCGTGGTAGACCAGTTCGCGGGCGTAACCCATGTGCTGGGCGACCTCGGTCTCGAAGTTCGCGTAATTGATATCGAGCGCGATCCGGCCGACGCCGGCGGCCAGGTCGCCCTTGGTGACGCGGCCGCGCCAGGCATAGTCGTGATCCGGGGTCGCTTCGATCTCGCTCAGTCCTGGCAGGTATTTCGCGCGCAGCGATT
>PLTJ01000322.1 GCA_003164455.1 Acetobacteraceae bacterium | reverse complement strand
CAAACGCATCGCCGTGGAGATCATTCTCCGCATCCAGCGCGATCTGTCCGCCTACCTGCTGACGATCAGCGCCGTCAATGCGGCGGTCGGGCTGGGGACCGCGGGGGTGATGTGGCTGTGCGGCGTGGGCGACCCGATCCTGTGGGGCTTTGCCGCCTTCGTGCTGAACTTCGTGCCGATCCTCGGCCCGTTGACAGGCGTGGTGCTGTTCATCCTGGTCGGCGCCCTGTCGCTCGGTGTCCACTGGGCGGCGCTGTTGCCGCCGGTGCTGTATTTCGGCATCCACGTCATTGAAGGCGAAACGATCACGCCGCTGCTGATGGCCCGCCGCTTCACCATCAATCCGGTGGCGGTCGTGCTGGCGCTGGTGTTCTGGTACTGGCTGGGNNATTCCGCCGCTGCGCGCCTTCGGGCACTTCCTCGAAGGCTAAAGCGTGAATTACGATCTAAGCCGATCAGACCCGCCGCACGGTGTAGATCTGTTCCAGCGCCCGCACGATTTCCGCTCCGTGCTCGTGATCGCGCGCCTCGAACATCACCTCCAGCTCGGCGGCCTGCACGCTTGGCGAGGCGAACAGCCGGTGATGCGACACGTCGATGATATTGCCGCCGGCGCCGCCGATGCGTCCGGCGATGTCGGCCAGCATGCCGGGACGGTCGGGGATCTCCAGCACCAGGCGCACCAGCCGGCCGTCGCGCAGCAGGTTGCGGAGCAAAACGTTGGCCAGGATGCGCGCGTCGATGTTGCCGCCGGTGATCGGCACGCCGACGCGCCGCCCGACAAAGCGGTCCGGGAAAGCCAGCAGCGCCGCGATGCCGGTGGCGCCGGCGCCCTCGGCCACCACTTTGGCCCCTTCGGCCAGCAACGCGATCGCTTCCTCCACCGCGCGCTCGGGCACCACCACGACGTCGGCCACGTGGGCGCGGATCAACGCCAGCGGCCCCAGCCCGATGTCGCGCACCGCGATGCCCTCGGCGATGGTCGGGCCGCCGACCGACACGGCCTGCCCGGCCAGGCGTTGCGCCATGGCGGCATAGGCGGCGACCTCGACGCCGATCACCTCGATGCCCGGCTTCACCCCACAGGCCGCCACGGCGCAGCCCGCGATCAGTCCGCCGCCGCCGATCGGCACCACCAGCGTATCGATGTCCGGCACGTCCTCCAGCAGTTCCAGCGCCAGCGTGCCCTGCCCCGCCATCACCGCCGGATCGTCGTAGGGGTGCACGAACACCAGGCCTTCCTGTTCAGCCAGCGTCTGCGCGTGGGCGGCGGCCTCGGCCAGCGTCTCGCCGTGCAGCACCACGCGCGCGCCCCAGGTACGGGTGCGCGACACCTTGGTCAGCGGCGTGTGCAACGGCATCACGATCACCGCCGTGATGCCCAGCAGGTGCGCGTGCCGCGCCACGGCCTGGGCGTGGTTGCCGGCCGACATGGCAATCACCCCGGCGGCGCGTTCCGGCGCGCTCAGCAGCGCCAGCCGGTTGGCCGCGCCGCGTTCCTTGAACGCGCCGGTTACCTGCAGGTTGTCCAGCTTCAGGCTCACCCGCGCCCCGGTGGCGAGCGAGATTACGTCGCACGGCACCGTGGGCGTGCGCAGCACGCACCCGGCGATGCGCGCCGCGGCGGCGCGGACGTCGGCGAGCCCGATCACCGGGCTAACGGAACTGAACGGAAAGGATTTCGTAGCTGCGGTCGCCGCCGGGGGCGGGCACCGAGATACTGTCGCCCACCTTCCGCCCGATCAGCGCCTTGGCCAGCGGCGAGGAAATCGACAGGCGCGCCGATTTGATGTCGGCCTCGTGCACGCCGACGATCTGATAGGTCGATTCCTTCTCGGTCTCCTCGTCGAGCACCTTGACGTGGGCGCCGAATTTGACCTGGTCGCCCGACAGCAGCGAGGGGTCGATCACCTCGACCGCCGAGACGATCTCCTCCAGCTCGGCGATCCGTCCCTCGATGAAGCTCTGGCGGTCGCGCGCCGCGTGGTATTCGGCGTTTTCGGCGATATCGCCATGGGTTCGCGCCTCGGCGATGGCACGAATCACCGCCGGCCGCTCAACCGATTTGAGCGCTCTCAGCTCCTCTTCCAACCGCTGCAGGCCGGGGGCGGTCATCGGAAACTTCTGCACGGATTAAAACCTTCGGAAAAGCAAGATTGCTATTGTCGTCACGGCTCACAGGGACGCCTCGTGGCCACGGCGGCGCCACAAAAGCGACCGCCGCGACCCGGATCACGGCAACCCCCCCGCGCTCTCGCGCAAGGGGGGGTTCCAGCAACCGAGCCCGCGACGGGGCTTAGAACGAACCGCGAAAGTAGGCCTGAAGCGGGGCAACTTCAAGGGTGCCGGTTTTCAGCGCCACAATCGCGTGCGCCGCCGCCCGGGCGCCGGCGATGGTGGTGAAGTGCGGCACCCCGTGAGTCAGCGCGCTGCGGCGGATATCGAAGCTGTCCGAAACGGACTGCGCCCCGTCCACGGTGTTGATCACCATCTGCACCTCGCCGGAACGAATCGCATCGACGCAGTGCGGCCGCCCTTCCAGCACCTTGTTCAAGGTGCGCACGTTGAGCCCCGCCTCACGCAGCCGCTCAGCGGTGCCGCGGGTGGCGACGATGGAAAAACCCGTGTCCAGCAACCGCCGCGCCACCGCCACCACGGAAGACTTGTCGGTTTCGCGCACCGAAATGAACACCGTGCCGGATGCGGGCAGCCGCACGCCGGCGCCAAGCTGGCTTTTCGCGAACGCCCGCTCGAAGCTGGAATCGAGGCCCATGACCTCGCCGGTGGACTTCATTTCCGGCCCCAGGATGGTGTCCACATTCGGAAAACGATTGAACGGGAACACCGCCTCCTTCACCGCCACATGGGCGGCGATCGCCTGGCCGTCGAGGCGGAAATCCGACAGCCGCGCGCCGGCCATGACGCGGGCGCCGATCTTGGCCACCGGCACGCNNATGGCGTACTGCACGTTCATCAGGCCGACCACGCCGATCGCCTTCGCCATCGCCTCGGTCTCGGCCTTCAGTTCGGTCACCATGGCGGGCGACAGCGTATAGGGCGGCAGGGCGCAGGCGGAATCGCCGGAATGGATGCCGGCCTCCTCGAT